>CAZILU010000100.1:7279-12065 GCA_964540165.1 uncultured Mariniphaga sp. | reverse complement strand
TGAGATGATGGATGGTGTTTATGATGTGATTTGGTGATTAAAACCTCCGAAGGAGGTTCCATATTTATAGAAGAAATCCGGTATCAACCCACCGAAACCTCCGAAGGAAAACCGATGGTTGCCCGGTAATTATGTTGTGACAGGATTATTATTAATTCATATTATTATATTTTAAAATGAGACAATTTTTAGTTATTATTTTTTTATTTAGTGTGATGCAATTGACTGCCCAGCTTTCATTGGAACCGGGTGATCCTTCTCATAATCCGAATATTCCCTCTTTTTATAAGAGTTCTCTTGCTGATATCGAGGCTGAGGTGGCGGCAGTAAAAAAGGGAAGTGCAGAAGTTATTGCCCGTTCGGCAAGTGGGTATCCCATCTATGCCATCCGTTATGGTGAGAAGGATGATATAAAACGGATGGCTAATTACAATTCTGCTGTAGGAGCGAGAAACCCTGCCTATTTTGCCGTGAAGGGAGAGGAGTCCAAACCGGTATTTTTTTTCCTGGGCCCGGTGCACGGCCAGGAGCCGGAGGGACTGGTGGGTGTGATTAACCTGATTCATATTGCCGAGACCGGACTCGACTACCGGGGCAGGGAGTGGCCAAAACTGAAAAAGTATTTTGATCAGAGCAGGGTGATCATTGTGCCGTGTGGTAATCCCGATGGCCGGAAGAGAGTTCCCTATTTCAGTTTTGTCGGACTGCCGGCTGAAACGATGACCAAATATGGGCAGGGAACAAAGAGAGATGGGACCCTATGGCGCTGGCCTGCTTCTAAGTCGCTGCATCCCATGGTGGGTGATGTTGGTATCCTGGGGGGGTATTACACCGATAAGGGAATTAACATTATGCACGATGATTTTTTTAATCCGATGGCTGAAGAGACAAAGGCTATTCTGCAGGTTGCCAGGGATGAGATTCCTGATATTACGGTATCTTTGCACTCATGCGCTTGTAAACCTTATATGATTCAGGCAGCTCATGCGCCTCTTTTTATGAAAGAACGCCTTTCGGATCTCTCCCGGCAGGTAAATCAGGCATTTATTGATAAGGGATTGCCCCACATGGGTGAGGGATGGGCTTTAAGAACTATCGATGATGATCCGAAATTCCCGCCCAGGAGCTCTTTTAATCTGGTCAGTGCCCTGCATCATCAGAGCGGAACGATGTCCTTTACGTTTGAGTCGCCTCATGGAACCCTTGAAGATGGAGCGACCCACGAAGATATCCTCGATATTCAACTGACACTATATGAGGAGATGTTTGAATACATCTTTAATAACCGGATTCTCTGGGAACGGGAGGAGCATTGATCGGTTGCATTTTGCCATTCCGATGGCGTCTAAATTGCCATCGGAATGGTAAAAGTGATGCTATTCAAATTGAATCTTTCCAAAATACTCGGGACGATGGTAGTCCGGTTTTTCGGTGCCGATGGGATTCCAGGTTACATAGTGCGGTATCGCAGTCTCATCACCGCATTTGTAAAAGTTTGCCCTTGCCTGCAATCCCTCGAGACTTTTCAACCGGCTGTAGGCAAAACAGTCGATGGGAATGCAGATCATCATCTCCCATTCAAAATCTCCCGAACGGCTTTCAAAGGGTTTATCTCCCAGCGATGATTCGATCTCAATGCTCTCAACGATGGCCGGATCTACCA
Source organism: uncultured Mariniphaga sp. (assembly GCA_964540165.1). GTDB lineage: Bacteria > Bacteroidota > Bacteroidia > Bacteroidales > Prolixibacteraceae > Mariniphaga. The sequence continues at coordinate 10,402 of CAZILU010000100.1, read as the reverse complement.
GCTTCCGGTCGTGCCGGCCGGCACCCCAGGCCAGGTGGGTCACCCCGATGCAGTTGAATTCAAAATTGTAGTAGTTCTCCCCATCGTGAGAAATGAAAAATTCAACGCAGCTATCCTTGTAAACCGCTCCGTTGGTGTTGGTCTCCATGGCGCGGATGTGTTTCTCCCGGACATAGTATTTAAGCCAGATCTCATTTTTTGTGTGACCGATGCGAAAATTGACAACCGGCTTATAATCAACCTCTTTCCAGTTGATGGTCTGGATGGGCGTGGTTACCGTATTTTTCTCTAACAGATTATCGGCTTCAGCTAATGAGACCGACTTCTTTGCTTTAATCTTTTTTATAAAAAGTGTGTTCATGCTTGAAATTTTGATTTTGGGTAAAAGTAAAAAAAATCCGGATGCAGAAGAAACAATTCAACCAATTGTTGTACATCCAAGAAAAACATGACATAATTTCATAGTTATTTCGCGATTTTATGCCAATGTGGCGCTATTTTTAATGGTCTATTGTCCAATTGTCTTGTTTGTGTGCGTTGGCGGTCATTTTTATTGAATGGCCCGGGATTTGACTTTTCCTTCGCATGAGAGAAAAAAAAGAAAATTTAAACAAATAATTTTAGGAGGAAAAGATATGAACTTAGTAAGATTTCAACACCCTTATCAGCGGGTAAACAGGAATTTAGTCGATGAGCTTTTCAGGAATATGATGAACAGCGACTATGATGAAAATTATTCGGAAGGATGTGGCTGCAAGCCTGCAGCGAATATTTTCGAGACCAGCAATGATTTTCAGTTAGAGTTATTGCTTCCCGGATTTCGGAAGGAGGATGTTCAATTGAGTTATCACGAAAATGTGTTGACGGTGAAGTCGGATCTTCCCGAGCAGAAAGAGGAGGAGAAGGCGTCGTATAAATTTGCCAGCCGGGCTTTTGGTGTTTACAGCTTTGAGCGGAAATTCAGGGTTCCGAAATCGGTTGACGGTGAAAATATAACGGCACAGTTTGAGAATGGTGTTTTGCGTTTGGTTCTGCCCAAGCGGACCGAAGCCTTAGAGAAAGCTCCGGTGGAGATTAAAATCGGATAATTCAAAAGTAGGCTGTCTCAAAAGGGCAGCCTTTTTAATTAACTCAGAAACAGCAGGCTGACGGCCATGACTGCCATTCCCCCAATCAGACCGTAGATGGCCCAGTGGTGCTCTCCGTACTCTTCGGCAGAGGGTAACAGTTCATCGAGGGAGATAAAGACCATGATTCCGGCAACGGCAGCCATGGTTGAAGAGAAGATGACTACCGAGTTGCCGGCATTCAGTAAGGGCATCAGGAGCAGGTAAGCCAGGATGGCGCCTACGGGTTCGGCAATTCCGGAAAGAAATGACAGAAGGAAGGCTTTCTTCCGGTTTTTCGTGGCATAGTAGATGGGCACCGAAACAGCAATTCCTTCCGGAATGTTGTGGATTGCCACAGCGATGGCAATGGCGATACCAATGGTGGGGTCATTCATGGCAGTCATAAAGGTGGCAATGCCTTCCGGAAAGTTATGGATGGCCACGACCAGTGCCGTAAATATTCCCATACGATAGAGCTTTTGGCTCTTTTCTGCATTTTTCTTATTGGTCATATCTTCAACGGAACGAATCTCATGCGGATTCTCGAACGATGGAATCAGTCTGTCAATCAAAGCAATAATGAGAATCCCTCCAAAAAATGATATGAGTGTGAACAGCGTTCCGTTGAAATTGCCAAAGTGTTCGATAAATCCATGTTTCGCCTCGGCAAAAATTTCCACAAACGAAATATAGATCATCACACCTGCCGAAAAACCCAGGGAGAGGGTGAGCAACCGTGTATTGGTATGCTTTGCGAAGAAGGCAATAGCGCTGCCTATGCCGGTCGATAATCCGGCAAAAGCAGTCAATAGAAAAGCAAACAACAGGTTGGATGTATCCATGGTTCATATTTTTGTTGCTCAAAAGTATAAAAAAAGACGATGATGGTAGCGTGGCATATTAATTTTTGGGTAGCTGGTTGATTGATCGTTGGTTTTGTTAAATTATCCGGCTTCCGTAGAAATAATTTGCGTCACCTCTTTGATTTTTTATCAATCTTTGTACTTTTGTGGCTACCATGTTAAATTTAAAAGTTCATTGCTATGGCATATAAAATTTCTGATGAGTGTATTGCATGTGGTACATGTATTGATGAATGCCCGGTAGATGCCATTTCCGAAGGTGATATATATGTCATCGACCCGGAGTTGTGCACCGATTGTGGTTCATGTGCAGAAGTTTGCCCGGTGGAGTGTATTTCAATAGACGAATAATCCGGACGACATAAAAAAATGTGTAAGGCTGTCTCATCGCGAGGCAGCCTTTAATTTTTTGAATCCGTTGCTCTCAACATACGAAGCCTCGAATTTGCACAGGTTATTCATCGGGCCGATATTTAGTCGTAGTCGCGCCTGAATTGACCCATCGTCAGGGCCGAAGTAAAATAGCCGGTAGTTAATCGTGGTCAGACGCCGGCCTGGTTTCGAATTGCCATTTGGCAAGCGTCAGGATAGCGCCATTCAGAAGCCGTTCAGTTCCATATATACAGTCGGCAGGAGCAGTGCAAATCCCAGGATTATCAACATAAGTACCAAAGGAGCTACCCATCGGACCCACTTTTCAAAAGGGATTCGGGCAATGCCAAGGACGCCGACCAGCACGCCGGAAGTGGGGGTGATGATGTTGGTAAACCCATCGCCTAACTGAAAAGCCACAACGGTTGCCTGCCGCGATATGCCGATCAGATCGGAGAATTGCGACATCATCGGCATGGTGAGGGCAGCCTTCCCGGATCCGGAAGGGATGAAAATGTTGAGAAATGTTTGGATCACATACATCACGCTGACAGAGCCTGTTTTACCCAGATCGCTCATCGTTTGGGAGAGATAGTAGAGCAGGGTGTCGATGATTTTGCCGTTCTGAAGCACTACGATAATGCCTCCCGCCAATCCCACCACCATCGCGGCGGGCAGGATATCGGCGGCGCCCGCGATGAACGATTTGGTGATCTCGTTGGCACGCTTACCGGAGGCTATGCCGGAGAGGATTCCCAGGGCAAGAAAGAGCGTGGCGA
>CAZILU010000100.1:4588-7269 GCA_964540165.1 uncultured Mariniphaga sp. | reverse complement strand
AAACATACCAGCCGTAACCCATCACACCGATAATCAGAAAGATGATGGTGAAGGAGAGAAAGAGAAGCACCAGGTAGTGAAACGATTTGCGCAGGGCAAAAAATCCCGCCGTTGCAAATGCCATCGTTGTTACCGGTATGGCAGGAAAGACCAGCTCGTTGTTGCCGATCTGCAAGCGACTTACGGGATAGAACAGGGAGAAGAGTGTCAGTGCCGCCGTCACTCCCGCATAGGCCAGCCATGCCCCGCGTGGCAGAGAGGGAACAAACGATGTGTCCGATTCAGCATGGCTCTTCCGCCAGTAGGCATCCGCTTCGTAAACCGGTGATTTTTGGGGATTCCGGTGTATGATCATGGCATAACGTACAATATAGGTGAACCCGGCCAGATTGATCACTACCCACATAAACAGCCGGTATTCAATGCCCGAAAAGAGGGGGATGTTTGACAGTCCCTGGGCAATCCCCACCGTAAACGGATTGAGAAAAGCCCCGGCAAATCCCAGGGCGGCCGCCACGAAACAGAGCGATACCCCGACGATGGAGTCGTAGCCCATCGAGATGGCCAGCGGAACAAAGATGACGGTGAAGGCGATGGTCTCTTCACTCATGCCAAATACAGCGCCGAAAAGGCTGAAAAGCAGCATGATCCCGACGATGATCAGGTTGTTGGCGCCGACCTTCCGAAGCAGTGGAACATGTTCCCACCGTTTTACCTTACGTAGAAAGGCGTAGATGCCGATGTCGATCGACCGGCTCTCGTTCACGATCCAAAATGCCCCTCCAATCATCAGAATGAAGCCGATGATGTTGGAGGTGTTGACAAAACCTTCGAAAAAAGCCGAGAAGATCTCCCAGGTCTGAGGCTGGCTTTCAATGAAGCGGAATGACCCGGGTTTGATCACCTCCCGCTCGATGCCGTTTACAACCATAACCTCCCGCTCAAACGCACCTCCGGGTACAAACCAGGTGCAAACGGCACAAAGTGCAATCAGGGAGCCGATAATAACATAGGTGTGTGGTACTTTCTTTAGCATATGGGCAATTTAAATTCCCGAAAATAGTAAAACCGCCCGTATGACATTGGAAGGTGTAAATATTTTAGATAAAAGATCGCTTTTTTTTGAATTTTTATTGAGATTATTTTAAAAACAAATTTGTATCTTAAACCAGTTTTTAGTTCGACAGGGTGAATCCGGGCGTGATCGTCTCACTCACATCCGGATTTTTGTGGTAGTGCCGAAACAGATAAACAGATAAAAAACAGATGAAGTTATTATTGGAAAATATAAAAGAGCTGGTTCAGGTTGAGGAGAATCCGGTGGCATTTTGTGCGGGAGCCGATATGGCCACTGTGACCACCATCAAAGATGCGTTTCTGATCATCCGCGATGAGCTGATCCAGGATTTTGGCCCTATGAGTGCGTTAAAAGATGTATATCGGGATGATGATCTTCTGGTTGAGATTGACTGTTCGGGCCGGTTGGTTTACCCTTCCTATTGCGATTCGCATACCCACCTGCTCTATCCCGCCCCCCGCGAGCAGGAGTTTGTTGACCGGATCCGGGGGCTCTCTTATGAGGAGATTGCCCGGCGCGGTGGTGGCATTCTGAATTCAGCGCAGGCACTGCGGGAGAGCTCCGATGAGAAGCTCTATTACGATGCGATGGACCGTATTTTGGAGATTGTGAAGTGTGGCACCGGCGCTGTGGAGATCAAGAGCGGTTATGGCCTGAGCACAGCAGAAGAGCTTCGCATGCTGAGGATTATCAAGTGGATACGGGAGTCAGCACCCATTTGCGTGCGATCTACCTTCCTGGGCGCGCATGCAGTTCCTTATGAGTACCGTCGTGATGTAAAGGGCTATGTTGATCTGTTGATCAATGAGATGATTCCCCAGGTGGCCTCGGAGGAGTTAGCTGATTTTATCGATGTGTTTTGTGATCGTGGTTTCTTTTCGGTGGAGGACACAGACCGGATTCTGATGGCCGGAATGAAGTACGGACTTCGGCCCAAGATCCATGCCAACGAACTGGGACACACCGGTGGTGTAGGGGTGGGTGTGAAGTATAATGCCCTGTCGGTTGACCACCTGGAGTACCTGGATGCGACAGAGATTGCGCGCCTGCAGGGAACAGAAACGATGCCAACGGTGCTGCCGGGATCGGCCTTTTTTTTAGGAATGCCTTGCGCTCCGGTACGTGAAATGATCGCTGCCGGACTGCCGGTGGCGCTCGCATCGGACTATAATCCCGGATCGGCACCGAGCGGAAACATGAACCTTATCGCTTCCCTCGGTTGTATCCGGTATCGGATGCTGCCCGAAGAGGTTATCAACGCCACCACTATTAACGGGGCTTATGCCATGGGCGTGAGCGACCGCCTGGGAAGCATCGCCCGTGGCAAGACAGCCAACCTGTTTATTACCACCGAAATGGCTGGTATTGCCTACCTGCCATACTCCTTTGGAAGTAATCTGGTGGAGACGGTAATTCTTAACGGAGAGATACAGAGCATGTAAGCCTGGTGGTGAAGAAAAATTAAAAATTAGAAATTAAAAATTAAAAATGAAAGACCGGAGACCGGAGACGGAAGGCCGAAGTAGGGGATGATGTTCAAGTTTGAAAATGGTTTGAAGTGGTTTGAAAAGAACCTCCGGAGGAGGTTCCATATTTATAGGTT
>CAZILU010000100.1:0-4488 GCA_964540165.1 uncultured Mariniphaga sp. | reverse complement strand
ATGGTTTGAAGTGGTTTGAAAAGAACCTCCGGAGGAGGTTCCATATTTATAGGTTTCATATTTATTGAAAATTCATGAAGCGAATTTTAGCGTGTGTCCCCAATTTTTCGGAAGGCAGAGACCTTTCGGTTATCGAAGAGATTACCAATGCCATCGAATCGGTGGAGGGCATTTATCTGTTGGATGTGGATCCGGGAAGGGATACCAACCGTATGGTAGTGACGTTCGCAGGGGAACCGGAAGCGGTGGTTGAGGCTGCCTTTCGGGGCATCCAAACGGCTGCACGGCTGATCGACATGCGGAAGCATCAGGGCGAGCACCCCCGGTTTGGTGCTACCGATGTTTGTCCGTTGGTGCCGGTAAGCGACATCTCCATGGAGGAGACGGTGGTTTTCGCTCATGCGCTCGCTGAGCGGGTGGGGCGGGAGGCGGGCATCCCGGTTTACTGTTACGAATATGCAGCTGCCTGCGATGAGCGGCGCAGTCTGGCCAATTGCCGTGCCGGAGAGTATGAGGGTTTGAAGGAGAAGATCATCGCTGAGGCGTGGAAACCCGATTTTGGTCCGGCGGAGTGGTCTGATGCCGTTGCCCGGACAGGTGCCACAGCCCTTGGTGCCAGGAACTTTCTGGTAGCCTATAACGTTAATCTGAACACCACCTCCGTGCGGCGTGCCAATGCAGTAGCTTTCGATGTGCGGGAGTCGGGCCGCGTGGTGCGGGAGGGCCATCCGCTGACCGGCCGCGTGGTGCGCGGAGAAGATGGCGAACCCAAACGGATTCCGGGCTCCCTGAAAAGTACCCGGGCCATCGGGTGGTATATTCGGGAGTATGGTATGGCCCAGATCTCCATGAACCTGACCGACATCCATGTGACGCCGATCCATGTGGCATTTGAGGCGGTGTGCGAGCGGGCGTGGGCACGGGGTATGCGGGTAACCGGCTCTGAGCTGGTGGGCCTGATCCCGCTACAGGCGATGCTTGACGCAGGAAGGTACTTCCTGCATAAACAGCAGCGATCGGCCGGTATTCCCGATGAGGAGATCATCCGGATCGCGGTTAAGTCGATGGGACTGGATGAGCTTCGTCCCTTTGAACCACGGAAAAAGATCATTGAATACCGGTTGGCGGATGCTCAAAAGCCGGCATCCGACAGCCCGATACTGGCTGAGCTGACCCTTCGGCAGTTTGTGTGGAATACGGCCAACGACAATCCTACGCCCGGCGGCGGATCGGTGGCGGCTGCAGCCGGTGCGCTGGGAGCCGCCCTGGCAACGATGGTCGCCAACCTGTCGGCCCACAAAAGAGGCTGGGATCACCGTTGGGAGGAGTTCTCCCGCTATGCCGAACGGGGAAAGGAGATCGGCGTGGCGCTGCTGAAGTGTGTCGATAGCGATGCTGAAGCTTTTAACCGGGTGATGGCTGCATATAAAATGCCGAAGTCAACCGAAGCAGAAAAACTCCATAAGCAGATGGCTTTGCAGGCAGCCATGCGAATGGCTATTGAGGCGCCATTACAAGTCATGCTTCGCGCACACGAAGCCATCGAACTGGCTGCTGTCATGGCGCGGGAGGGGATTCCGCAATCGGTGACCGATGCCGCGGTGGGGGCTATCTGTGCCCGGGCCGCCATAGAGGGGGCATTGCTGAATGTGAAGGTGAATGCCTCAGGATGCAGCGACCGGTCATTTTCGGAAAAGACGCTGGCGGAGGGGGAGGTTCTTGCAGCATCGGCCCGGAAAGCGGAAGCCAAAATTCTGAAAATGGTCAACGAAAAAATCGGATGTTGATTTTTCTTTGCATCTTTGCAGGGAAAAAGCCGGCAGGTGTGACCCATGATAGACCATTTGCATTGGATGATGCCGGCAAAGTGTGATGTGACCTTACATTATTTGCAGCGCTTAATCAACAGAATTAGGATAGATAGCACAGAAAACGTAAAAGAGATGAACAGAATCGTAATTATAGCCGTAGCTGTCGCCCTGATGTCAGGGTGCAGGTCAACACCAAAAAAGGGAGAATCGATGGATAAAAAGCATGATATTCAGCTGAAGGTAGAGGAGTTTGCATCGTTTAAACTGGCAACCGACCTTTCGGTTTTAACGGAGAGGGAGCGGCAGATGCTGCCTCTGTTGATAGAAGCAGCGGACATCATGGACGGGCTCTTTTGGCAGCAGGCGTATGGCGACCGGGAAGCTCTGTCGGCTTACGACAGTGACTCCTATATAAAGCAGTTTATTCAGATCAACTACGGTCCATGGGAGCGACTGAAGAACAATGAACCGTTTGTGGAGGGCGTTGGTCTGAAGCCTGCCGGAGCCAATTTCTATCCGGTTGACATGACACGCGAGGCGTTTGAAGCGTGGGAAGATGCGGCGAAGAGCAGCCTCTATACGCTGGTACGGCGTAACGAAGCCGGTGAGCTGGTGGCCATTCCCTATCACCAGGCGTACCGCGAGGAGCTGACCAGGGCATCGGAGCTGGTGCTTCAGGCGGCAGCGCTGGCCGATGATCCCGGACTGAAAAACTATTTGGAGAAGCGGGCGGCGGCGTTACTGACCGACGACTATTATGAGAGCGACATGGCCTGGATGGACATGAAAAACAACACGATCGAGTTCATCATTGGACCTATCGAAAATTATGAGGATCAGCTTTTTGGATACAAGGCGGCTTATGAGTCTTTTGTGCTGGTCAAGGACCGCGAATGGAGCCGCAGGCTGGAGAAGTATGCCGCGCTGTTGCCCGGATTGCAACGGGCGCTCCCCTGCGATGAACCCTATAAGAGCGAGACGCCGGGCGTGGATTCCGATATGAATGTGTACGATGCTATCTACTACGCGGGCGACTGCAACGCGGGAAGCAAGACGATCGCCATCAATCTGCCCAACGATGAGCAGGTGCGCGAGGCGAAAGGGAGCCGTAAGCTGCAGTTGAAAAACGCCATGCAGGCGAAATTTGACAAGATCCTGGTACCCATTTCAGAACTGCTGATTACTGAAGATCAGCGGAAGCATGTGCAGTTCGATGCATTTTTTGAGAACACCATGTTCCATGAGGTGGCGCATGGCCTCGGACTGGGAAGCACGGTCGATAAGAGCACAACCGTCAGAGAGGCACTGAAAGATGCCTATACATCCATCGAAGAGAGCAAAGCCGACATTCTGGGATTGTGGTGCGTTTATCAGCTCAACGAGATGGGTGAGTTAGGAGAGAAGGAGATGATGGATAACTTCGTCACCTTTATGTCCGGTATATTCCGGTCGGTGCGGTTTGGCGCGGCCAGCGCACATGGCAAGGCCAATATGATGCGCTTCTACTATTTCCAGGAGACGGGGGCCTTTGAGCGTGATGAGGCGACCGGCACCTACCGGGTGAACTTTGAGAAGATGAAAGCGGCGATGTTCAGCCTGTCGGAGCTGATCCTGAAGATCCAGGGCGATGGCGACTATGCCGCTGCCCGGGCTATGATCGAAGAGAAAGGCTATATCCGGGAGGCACTGCAGCACGATCTGGATCGCATCAATGAGGCCGGCATTCCCCGCGATATCGTATTTGAACAAGGATATGAGGTGCTGGGACTCTAAGGCCCCGAAATGAAATGTTAAACATGTTGGCGTAATTTTTGTTGTATTGGGTGACGTGAAACTGATCCGGAACATATCAATCACCGTGCTGGGCATTCTTTTTCTGATGTCGACATCAGGGGTACTGATTTTTCATACCCACTGTGCCTGCATAGGCACCGACCGGGTGACGGTTTACATTACTCCCGAAAGTTGTGAGGAGACATACCACCAGCATCATACGCACGATCTTTTTGGAGAAGAGGTTGTTGCCACCGTTCATGATTGTCATGAGTGTTCAGCGCTCGCCGGGAGTGAAGAGAAAGCCATAGTGCCAAATGATTATCAGGCATGTATGGAGCATGACCGGGAAAACGAATTTTCGGCTTCAGCGCACGATTGCCAGGAGTGCATCGCGCACACCAATGATTGTGGCTGTGGCCGGCCGGAGGTGATCTATGTGAAGTTAGACGATCAGATGCCGAAGGAGAGCATTCGGATTGCTCAGCCCGGGTCCATTGATTTACTGAATCCCGGAATGGCAGCATCTCTGTTTTATGTAGTTCCTGAAGAGAGAGATCTTCCGTTACAACCTAAGAATAATCCGCCGCCTTTGATAATCCCCGCGGTCGATTTTCTGATCTCCATTCATCAGCTTAAAATTTCTGTTACGGCTTAAGGCGACTGTTAACCACCCCGCACTACGATTTTTTAATCCTGTTTAGTCTTAAGCATTCATTGAAAACCCAATTCGATCTGCTGCCTTGTCACTTATTAAAGGATGGAAGTTGTTATTGGCAGCATTATGAAATGATGACAAAACCGGCAACCGTTATATCGACCTTCGGGCAGCTGTTATTTCGACGAGTACCCGAGGAGAAATCTCTCTGTAATGTGGCAGATTTCTCACCCGTAATACCGGGAC
>CAZILU010000099.1:11835-12241 GCA_964540165.1 uncultured Mariniphaga sp. | reverse complement strand
AAAATTGCCATCGTCATACTTAACTGGAACGGGAAAGCACTCTTCGACACGTTTCTGCCTTCGGTAATTCACAACAACTCCCTGCCCGGAATGGAGATCATTGTCGCCGACAACGGATCTACCGACGGATCAGTCGCCTGGCTCAAAGAGAAGTACCCCGAAGTAACGGTTATCGAGCTGGGGCAGAACTACGGATTTGCCGGTGGCTACAACCGGGCGCTGACACAGGTCGATGCGGACTATTTCGTGCTTCTCAACTCCGACGTAGAGGTGACACCCGACTGGCTCACACCCTGCATCCGCATGTTTGAGCATAACGAGATGCTGGCAGCCGTGCAACCCAAAATCCTCAGCCACAAAAAGCCTCATCTCTTCGAACATGCCGGGGCTGCGGGAGGATTCATCG
>CAZILU010000099.1:7362-11825 GCA_964540165.1 uncultured Mariniphaga sp. | reverse complement strand
ACTTAGGGTATCCCTTCTGTCGCGGCCGGATCCTGAACCAACTGGAACCCGACCTGGGACAGTACAACCAGCCAACCTCCATCTTTTGGGCCAGCGGTGCCTGCATGGTCATTCGAGCCGACCGGTTTCATGAGTGTGGTGGCTTCGATGATGATTTCTGGGCACACATGGAGGAGATCGATCTCTGCTGGCGCCTAAAAAGCCGCGGTTATCAAATTGCCTTTCAACCCGCCAGCTTCGTCTTTCACTTAGGCGGGGCCACCCTCTCCTACGAAAGTCCGCAGAAGGTCTACCTGAACTTCCGAAACGACCTCTACATGCTCTATAAAAATCTGCCGGCACAGCAATTCGTCCGCACCTTTTTGATACGCATGATCTTAGATGGCGTGGCCGCGCTGAAATTCTTAGCCGGATTCCAGTTTAAAAGCTTCCTCGCCGTTGCGAAAGCCCATGCCTCCTTCTACGGCAACCTGAGGGTGCTGGCACGTAAACGGAAAGAGGTGCAGGCCGCCGTGCAGGTAAGTGACCACCCGGAGATCTTCCGCAAAAGCCTCATGTGGAACTTCTTCGTTAAAGGGAAGAAAAACTTCCGCGACCTGAATTTCCTGCCGGAACGATAAAAAGTTCATGAATAATTTGGATTTTCTCAATTTTCCTTTTTACCTTTGCCCCGATTGTTATGCAATGGGGTGCCTCATAATTACGGGCTGAGATCATACCCAAGGAACCTGATCCGGATAATGCCGGCGAAGGGAGGGCAAAAAGGGATTCGTCCCGCTCCATTGGTTAGTTATTAACCAAAATTTCAAAAAAATGAGACGTTTTTCAATTTGGCTGCTGCTGCAGCTGATGGTTGTTGCTGCGCTGGGGCAACACACCCTTCGGGGGATTGTTACCGGGAACGGAGAGCCGTTGCCGGGAGCCAGCCTGGTGCTTGAAGAGACATTTTACGGGGTATCGGCGGGGCGCGATGGCCGTTTTGAATTTCGCAACCTCCGCGAGGGGCGCTACCGGCTACAGGCCTCCTTCATGGGGTACGAAGCAAAAACGGTGGAGGTAGAGGTGCCCCGTCAGCAGGTGATCACCGTTGAGCTCACACCGGCCGTTTTTATGACACCGGAAGTGCTGATCAGCGCCACCCGCGCGAAAGAGAAGACGCCGGTGGCCTATACCAACGTCAGCAGCGAGGAGATTGCCCGCCGCAACATGGGACAGGACATCCCCTACCTGCTGCAGCTCACCCCCTCCTTTGTCGTCACCTCCGATGCGGGCGCCGGCATCGGCTACACCAAGTTCCGGATCCGCGGTACCGACATGACCCGCATCAACGTCACGGTGAACGGCATCCCCCTCAACGATGCCGAGTCGCACGGCACCTGGTTCGTCGACCAGCCCGACCTGGCCTCATCGCTCGAAAATGTGCAGGTTCAGCGGGGCGTCGGTACATCCACCAACGGAGCCGCTGCCTTCGGAGCCACCATCAACCTCCAGACAAACGCCCTCAGAGAAAAGCCGTGGGCGGAGTACAACACCGCGGCCGGATCGTTTAACACTCTGAAAAACACCGTGTCGGCAGGTACCGGACTGATGAAGGGGCACTTCACCATCGACACCCGCCTGTCGAAGATCAGCTCCGACGGCTTCATCGACCGCAGCTTCTCCGACCTGAAATCGTTCTACCTCTCCGGAGGGTACTACGCGGAGAATACCATCATCAGGGCAAACATCTTCTCCGGCATCGAAACGACCTACCAGGCGTGGAACGGCGTGCCGTCGGTGCGGCTGAACAACGACATCGAAGGGATGCAACGCTATGGCGAGCACTGGCTATACACACCCGCACAGGTGGAGGAGATGATCAACTCCGATGCCCGCACCTACAACCTCTACACCTACGGGAACCAGGTCGACTACTATCAGCAGGATCACTACCAGCTCCACTTCTCACACCAGTGGCGGCCGGGACTGAACCTGAATGCCTCCGGGTTTTACATTCGTGGATTGGGTTATTACGAGAATTTCAAGGAGGATGAGGATCTGGCCGACTACCAGCTTCCCAACATCGTGGTGGGCAACAGCGAGATCGAATCGACCAACCTGGTCAACCGCAAGTGGTTAGACAACCACTTCTACGGCGCTACCTATTCGCTGAACTACCGGCGAAATGCGAACGACCTCACCTTGGGCGGGGGATGGAACCGCTACGATGGCCACCATTACGGCAACGTGATATGGGCAGCCATGGCGGGCAGCGCCGATCCCAACCACGAGTGGTACCGCAACAAAGGGGAGAAGAAAGATTTCAACCTGTTTGGCAAATACAGCCTGCAGGCTGCCGAGCGCATCAGCCTCTTTGCCGACCTGCAGTACCGCCGCATCGACTACACCATCGACGGCATCGATGATGACCTCCGAAACCTCAACCGGGAGCACCGGTTCAACTTCTTCAACCCGAAGCTGGGCCTCTTTTTTCAGGCTACCGACAACCAAAGCCTCTACCTGATGTATGCCATTGCCAACCGCGAACCCAACCGCACGGCATACACCGACACACCGCCCGGTGCCAATCCGCCGGTGTATGAAACACTCTATAACACCGAATTAGGGTATGAGTATAGGTCGAACCGCCTGACCGGCAAGGTGAACCTCTACGTGATGAACTACCGCGACCAACTGGTACTCACGGGGCAGATCAACGATGTGGGAAACCCCATCATGGTCAACGTAGAGAAGAGCTACCGCGCAGGCATCGAGCTGCAGGCCGGCGTGGCTATCACCCGCAACCTGGTGTGGACAGCCAACGCCACCATCAGCCGGAACAAAATCGACGACTTCACCGAATATGTCGATAACTGGGATACCGGAACGCAGGATGCCATCCACCACGGCACCACCGACATCGCCTTCTCACCCAACATCACCGCCGGCAGCCGCCTGGCATTTGAACCGGTGAAAAAGCTGAATCTGGAGCTACTCACCGCTTATGCAGGAAAGCAGTACATCGATAATAGCGCGAATGCCGGCCGGCAGTTAAACGCCTGGCTGGTAAATGATCTGAAAGCGGGTTACACCCGGCCGGTAAAGAAAATCGGGGAGGTAACCCTCCACCTGATGGTCAACAACCTGCTCAACGAAATGTACGAGAGCAACGGTTGGGTCTACTCATATATCCTGGAAGGGGAGCGATACAAAATGGATGGCTACTTCCCGCAGGCCGGGCGCCACTTCCTGGCAGGACTGGACATTAAATTTTAACGAAACAGACGGATTGCATCTCCGCAGGGGGGTGCAATTCGTCTATTTAAAAATCACCTTCCCCTCGATCTCCACCAGCAGCTCATCGCGGCAGATGTCGGCCTGGATGTAAACCACCGGCAACGCACCATAGCTATGCCAGAAGGTGTTCCGTATCCGGAAGTAATCTTTCCGGTTCTTCACATAAACGCGCGCATGGCCATATACCGGCTCCAGCGCCTGTTCCGATAACGCTTTCAACGACTCCCCGCTGTAGAGCCGCACCATATTATCGATCGTCACCCGCGTCTGCTCTTCCGGGTCACCGATCCCGACCGTTTGCTCTCCCCGGATCGATGCCGTTCCGGAGATAAAGATCTGCTTCTTGCCAAACAGCTCCAGGTACCGGGCCCGTTCAAACTTTGGCGTCGCTTTGCATACCGGTCCCTCTCCCACCAGCACTGCCTCACTGTAGTCATGTGCGGCCACCTGCACGGGATTATCGACGGGGAGGCTCACCGCCTCCGGAGCATCTACCGCTACAAACTCGATGATGATCCCGCCCCGGCTCATCCCGATCCCGGTAGCGGCGGGAAATCCGGTACCTTCAAAATGGTTGCCGTAAAACCGGGCACGCACATCGTTAAACACCTGGTAGGTTTGCCGTCCCGAAACCCGGCCGGTGATATGCTCAATGTAGTTCCACTGGCGGATGACCGACCGTACCGGCACCCCGCCCTGTGTCAGCAGATCTTGAAACGCCCCAAAGGCCACTTCCGCATTCTCCTGCGGTTCTGCATGCCGTTGCGACTGCACGTGACCTGCCAGCACTCTGGCTCCCGAACGGTGAAAAAGCATGGCCGATCCATGGTTGCAGCGGATCAGTTCCGATGTCCACTCCGATGGATCGTAGAAGCTGGCCTCCGCCAGAATCCGGCAGGTGAGTGGCGGCTGAGCGATGAGACTGCAGATCACTCCGTCGCCAAACCGGGCACCCGCCTTCCGGAGAATCATCGCCTGCAACTCCCGGTAACCCGGCTCTGTTGGGGTGTCGGCAAAAAAGTTGAGCTTAAAGAGCCTCTTCCCCGAATCGATCTCATCCAGCCGGCTCAGACAGTCGTCTAACTGTCGCTCCATCGACTGCCGGCCGTCACGCGGCTTTATATAGGTACGGTCACCGTTTAAAAAATACATACGCTGGTTATAACTTCTTATTCAATCTACGGTCT
>CAZILU010000099.1:0-7262 GCA_964540165.1 uncultured Mariniphaga sp. | reverse complement strand
CCATCTCACCCAAAAGGATGATTTTTCTGACAGCAGATAAATTCAGTATGCGCCATCGGCTGTTGCGCCGTTCAGAACGGCCTCCGTTGAACCGATGCCCAGCCGGTCGGCCCCCTGCTTCAGGAAACCCACGGCATCGTCCCACGACCGGATACCGCCCGATGCTTTTACCTTCATCTTTCCGCCCACGGTCTTTACCATCACATCAATCACCTCGGGGGTTGCCTTGCCCGGGCCAAACCCGGTGGAGGTCTTCACAAAATCGGCACCGGCCATGTAAGACAACTCACACGCCTTCTCCACCTGTTCAAGGGTGAGAAAGCCGCTCTCCTGGATCACCTTCACCAGCACTCCGTACGTATGAGCCACCTCCACCACAGCGGCAATGTCTTCCAGCACATAGTGGTACTCCTCACCCAGAAACTTACCGATGTTCATCACCATGTCAATCTCATCCACCCCGTCCCTGATGGCCTGCCGTGCCTGAAATACCTTCACCGGCGTAGCATCGGCACCATGAGGAAAACTGAGTACACACGATACCTTCACATCGCTCCCCTCCAGATATTTTTTTGCCGAACGAATATCGCATGGCTTCACACACATGCTAAACACATGATTCTTTAGGCACATCCGGGCATGCTGCTGCAAATCAGCCTCTGTAAAGTCCGGCTTCAACACCGCATGATCAATGGTTCTTGCTACCGCTATCTTATCCATATTTCTTATTGTTAATCAACAATTTTACAGACCATTTCATTAGCACCCGCCACTTAAAAAGCGACTAAAATATACAAATATCTGTTTTTTTTCAACTTTCTTCGCTTACTCCTCCATCTCTTTCAAAATCTCCTCCACCTGTTCATTGGTTTTCAGGAGCATATCCTTACAAAATTTCAGCAGCACCGACACCCGTTTCACCTTCTCAGCCAGTTCATCGACGTCTAATGCTTCATTTTCGATCTTCTCCAGGATCTCCTCAATCTCAGTGATTGCTTCACTGTAACTCACCTTCTTTATTGCCATAGCGTCTCTTTTTTGTGATTATACTTTCGATCTGCCCGTCGGCAAAACGGGTTTCAATGGTTTCATCTCTCTCCAGGAAATCGATTGATTTTACGATCCGGCCCCCCTTCATGGTCAGTGTATAGCCGCGGTTCAGCACCTGCTGCGGATCGAGCAGGCGGGTGGTATTCTCATAGCGTCCGATCCGCTCCAGCTCCCGGCTGAGGAGGCGTGCCGTTACAGGCCTTATTCGCTCACCGGTTTGCTGCAGCTGCCGCTGCTCCCGGATCATGGTCCGGTGCACTCCCGAACGAACCTCCACGGCTCTCCGGTCTAACTCCCGCTGACGCTCCGACCGCCAGGCAGTTACGATCGATACCAGTTTATATTTCAGATTGTTAAGCAGATACTTTTTATTAAATGCGTACCGGCTCACCGACTGCTGCAGGCGGTTACCGCTCTTGATCAACAGCCGGTTTTTATCATCGATATAATTCTTCACCCCCTGCTGCAGGGTGTCGGCAAAATCCGCTAACTGCTCCTGCCTGACCTCCAGCAGGTGTCGTGCCTGCATCACCACCGCCTCCTGCATCTGCGCGAGGCGATCCAGGAATTCCGTAGCGCGACCGATAAAAAACTCGGCCACGGCGGTGGGTGTCTTCATGCGGGTGTGTGCCACCAGGTCGATGATGGTATCGTCCTTCTGGTGGCCGATCCCCGTCACCACCGGCAGCGGGAACTGGGTGATGTGAAAGGCCAGGTCGTAGTCGTCGAAGCTGCTCAGATCGGTGATAGCCCCCCCGCCCCGGATGATGGCAACGGCATCAAAATTATCCTCCTGTTCAAAGATTTGTCCGAGGGCGGCGATAATCGATGGCACCGTTTCAGCCCCTTGCATGTATGCCTCAAACAGGCGCGTTTCAAACTGAATACTCCGTACGTTGTTGGCCAGCTGATCCATAAAATCCTGATACCCCGCGGCCGTTGCTGAAGATATCACGGCAATCCGCTGCGGCACCAGCGGCATCTCCAGCTCCCGGTTGAGATCGAAAATCCCCTCCCGCTGCAGCTGTTCAATAATCTCCTTCCGGCGCAAGGCCATATCGCCCATGGTATAGGCCGGATCGATATCCTTCACATTGAGGCTCAGTCCGTAAAGGGGATGGTACTCCACCGACACCTGCATCAACACCTTGATGCCCTGCGTAAAGAGCTGTCCCGTCGTGGTTTCAAAATAGGGCTTCAGCACCCGGTAGGTATAAGACCAGATGGTGGCGCGGGCGCGGGCGACCATGGCATTTTGCTGCTTCTCAACCAGTTCGATGTAGCAGTGACCGTTGCGGTGCTCTTTCAGCTCACTGATTTCAGCAATTACCCACACCGCATCCGAAATGGACTGTTCCAGGGCACGTTTGATCCATTGCGATAGTTCGTACAGTGTCAGTTTTTGATCCATTCTGTTAAGGGATTAAAGAAATTTTCACCGATTCGGCCCGGTCGCCGGCCACTATCTGCAAAATTAATAATCCCCGTGGCAATGAGTGAAGATTTGTGATCTTTATTTGCGTTGCCTGATGAAAAAATTCCCGGTACACCAGCTTTCCAACCACGGTCCATACCGACACCTGCACCTCCTCATCCGGCCATAGGCCCCGGTGTTGAATGGTCAGCTCGTCGGATGCCGGATTGGGATAAACCACCCACCGGTTCTCCTGCACCGGTTGCTCTGTCAGCATCGCCTTCAGCAACCGGTCGGCCAGCACCACGTCGGGAATGCCATACCCCAGCAGGGAGTCGGGTATTTCGTACTGATGGGCGCTCTGCTCCAGGGCAGTTCTGATATGAAAGGGAGTAGCTCCGGGATTGGCCTGCCAGAGGCATGCAGCGATGCCCGCCACCACCGGTGCCGAATAGGAGGTGCCGCTACCGGTGGCGATCTGTCCGTCACTGCGCTGAAGGGTCGTGCTCAGTCCCATCGCCGCCACATTGGGCTTCACCCGGCCTCCGTAGGCCGGACCGTATGAGGTGAAGGGAGCTGCCTTTCCAAACCGGTCGACCGCCCCTACTGCCAGCACACTGTCGCCATCCGATGGAGCCACCAGGTACTTCCAGGAATCGCCGGGTCGCCCTTCATTGCCGGCACTGGCAACGACCAGCATGCCCCGCGAAGCGGCAATGTTGGCACCGCGGGTTATGAAGGTAGTGTTACCGTCCATATCAGCATAAGTATAGTCCATCAGGGAATTATCGAACGTATTGTACCCCAGCGAGGTATTGATCACGTCAACACCGGCACTGTCGGCGAACTCGGCAGCAGCCACCCAATGATCCTCTTCTATGAGGTATTCGGTGGCCGGCTCCTCACTGCGAAGCAGCCAATAAGAGGCTTTGGGTGCCGCACCGATCAACTGTCCGGGAATGTTGCCTCCCATAATCGACAAAACGCTCATCCCGTGGTAGTGCCCCTCATAAAGGGCAGCATCCTCACGATCAAACCGTTTGGCTCCTAAAATCTGTCCGTTTATCCACAGGGAGTCGAATGCCGGCAACCGGTCGGCGTGATAAAAACCGCCATCAATAACGGCAATCTGTATCCCCTCCCCCCGAAATCCCCGGCCATGGAGGTGGTGACCGTTCACCTGGGCTACCTGCGTTACCGAAGTGCCATACAGTGACGAGTCGATGGGTAGCAGCTCCCCGGGAGGGGGATCATCCCATTTCCACCGGCCACTTTTTTTAGAAAGGCTATCCCTGGTAAGCACCACCCCCCGCACGAAGGGAAGCTTCAGCACCGAATCGGCAAAGGTGCCGGAAACAGCCTGCACCGTGGCACTGTTGAGCCAGCGCGAGGTGTGTAGCAGCGTCGCACCGGCGGCAACAACCTGCACTACATAGGCAGGATTTACCGGCAGGTCGAGCGAGTCGATGGGTATAGACTGGCGAAGACGGCGCTGCAAGGCCCGATCCGACAGATAAGCTTCCGGCAGAGCGAGCGACCAGGGGGAGTTGTTCTTATCGGTGAACTCCACCCGGTAGTACTGGGCTATCGACACCTCCGGAAGAATACCCAACCATAGTATGTAGAGAATCCATCGCTTCATACCTCAACCGATTTTAAAACAAACAATCAACCCAAAAGCCACACCATCTTATCCCGATCCCGCCCGATCATCCATCAGACAATCGCCGGAGCCACAGTTCGAACCCACGAATTTAATCCGGAAACCCGAAAAAACAGCTTATCACGTAAAACCTGTCATTCACACGAACCACCAGACTACACCTTCAAACCGTGCAAAGATCTTTTATGCCGGCTTCCTTTTTTAAAACCGGTACAAATTAATCATTTATCCCGGATTACAAAGAGCGTTTTGATCTTGATAACAGCTCCGATACCATTGACCGGGAGGTTAAGGCGTTATTAAAATTCACAAAAATATTGGATTGCCATCATTTGATGATCATTACCCGAAACACGGAACGGATGCTTGAAACCGGTGGCAAAAAAATTGAGGTTATTCCGGTATGGAAATGGCTGTTAAATATTCAGGACTGACAAAATATTCAACTTAACTATACGACCGGGCTTCAGGGCCGGCGTTGCATCTGCATCATATACAGGGAGGGGTCCTGCATGAATTTCTCCGGATCGGGGATGGAACGGCCACTCCTCTCCATGATCTGAAGCTGCCGGTTATCGATGCTGTCGCGTACCTCGGGATTAAGCAGTTCGTTGTTTCGGTAGTGCAGGGTATAGAGAAGGTTACCGTCCTCATCGTAGAACTTCCACGCCCCTTCGCGCAGATCCTCTTTATAGAGAGCCTCCATCTCCACACGTCCGTTCATAAAATGGGAGAGGCACAAGCCGTTGCGCTTCCCTCCCTGGTATTTACACTGCATATAAGGATTGCCGTTCTTGAAAAACGCCCGGTAGTTTCCCTCCTGAACACCCTCCTGCCACTCCGACTCTTCGAAGAGTTCTCCGGTGGGATAGAATGTCCGGGAGGTACCATGCTTTTGTCCCTGACGATACGTCTCCTCTGCCACCTTCCGGTTTTCGGAATAGAGGATCCATGTGCCGGTGCGCTGTTCATCAAGATAGGCACCCTCTGCCATTTTGCGGCCGTGCGGATCGAAAAGTTGCGCGTAGGCTGAATCGCTGTTCTCCACATAGCGGATTTTAGCCTTCACCTGCCCCCCTTCATAGTAACGGGACCACTCCCCCACCGGTTTGCCGTCGGAAAAGAGTCCTTCATACATCAACCGCCCGTTGGGGTACTCCTTTTTCCACGGCCCCTGCCGCAAACCGTTGGCATCGGTCTGGTTCACCTGGGAACTCCCCACCAGCGAACATCCAAAAAAAAGCACCATAAACAGTATTCTCTTCATAATATTTTACTTATCAATCAAAACGAAATCCGGTACCTTTTAGTATAAGATACAATTAACTCAATAATTCATATCGATAATCATTTGGTAAATTAACGTGTCAAATCTATCCAAAAGCCGGCAACAACACCGGGACCTACTCGCGCTCGGAGATAGAGATCGTGAAAGTATTTGACCTGAACCAAGAGCTCTGCTTTGCCTTCGATGTGTATGTCGATCTCAATTTCAAAGCCGGCACGGGACCGGTTGGCGGTAGCGGCGGATGGATCATCTTCAGTCAGTTCTGGCAGGATGCCCGGACGATGCCGCCAATCACCCTGGAGATAAAACAGGGCTCCACAAAAAACCTTAAGTATATGGTATCTTTGAAGAATGAAGAGACGGGACCCGTCGCCAGCCAGACCACCGACCGGGGATTCCGGCACACCGGCTCCCTGGAGAGAAAGCGCTGGACCCGCTTCGCCATGCGGCTGAAAGCATCACCGGTGGGCGGCTCCGTTTTTGAGCTCTACCAAAATGGAGAGAAGGTATACAGCAGCAACGTCGATAAGATTGCCTGCGGCGAGCCCTACGATCAACGTTTGGAATGGCGGTGCGGCCTCTACCGGTCAGGCAACGTCTATGACCGGCATGAGTTGTGGTTTGACGAAATACGCTACGGCCCCACCCTCCAGGACGTCCTCTAACCACGTCATTGCGAGCATCGCGAAGCAACCACGTCATTGCGAGCATCGCGAAGCAATCTCATCATTTATTTGAATAATATGGAATCTAATTCCACATTTTTCCTATCTTTGCATCATGATACAACGAATCGCATCAAAAAGGCTGAAACACCTGGCATCTATGTTCAAAGCCGTAGCTGTTACAGGACCCCGCCAGTCGGGAAAAACAACGCTGGTTCGTGCCGTTTTCCCTGAAAAGCCCTATGTAACACTGGAGAATCCGGATAACAGACACTTTTCACTGGAAGATCCCAGGGGATTCCTGGATCAGTTTACCAATGGGGCTATTCTTGATGAAATCCAGCGTAGTCCTTTGCTGTTTTCCTATTTGCAGGAGATCATCGACAACCATAAGGAGTCCGGACAATTTATTTTAACCGGATCCAATAACTTCTTAATGAATGAGCAGATCAGCCAATCCCTGGCCGGAAGGGTTGGATATCTGTATCTATTACCATTCTCTTTTCAGGAGATCAAAGAATATGACATTCCCTTTTCCGAAAATGATTTCATTCTAAATGGCTTTTATCCACCGGTTCACGATCGGAAAATCGCGATCCAGGAGTGGATGCCCGCCTATATCAGAACCTACATCGAAAGAGATGTACGCCAGATAAAAAATGTAACCGACCTGTTTGTATTTGAAAAATTCATGCGGCTGCTGGCGGGAAGAACCGGTCAGGAGCTGAACTATACATCCCTTTCGGTTGAAACCGGGGTCGATGTGAAAACCATCCAGTCATGGCTAAGTATCCTGACAAGCAGCTACCTCGTCTTTTTACTGCCTCCGTTTTACAAAAACTACAACAAAACCATCACCAAACGTCCCAAACTCTATTTTTTTGATACGGCCCTGCCTGCCTCACTGCTGGGCATACGTAAAACGGAACATCTGGCGCCACACCCGTTGCGGGGGGCTCTCTTTGAAAACCTGGTCGTTTCTGAAATGATGAAACAGAATTACCACACCGGGTCGG
Source organism: uncultured Mariniphaga sp. (assembly GCA_964540165.1). Taxonomy (GTDB): domain Bacteria; phylum Bacteroidota; class Bacteroidia; order Bacteroidales; family Prolixibacteraceae; genus Mariniphaga. Next base: position 166 of record CAZILU010000099.1, on the reverse strand, counting down.
CTGACGCATTTTACTACTGGAGAGATAAAACAGGCCGGGAGATTGACCTGATCATCGAAAAACAACCGGACCGGATTCCGGTCGAAATCAAATCGGGAAAAACCGTACAACCCGATTTTTTCAAAAACGTGCGTTACTGGCTGAAATTATCCGGAGAAAAACAGGG
>CAZILU010000098.1:0-12320 GCA_964540165.1 uncultured Mariniphaga sp. | reverse complement strand
TATTTGAAAAAACAGATCAACTACTTCAATCCTTTCTTCTCCAGGTAAGGTTCAATTGAAGGCTCTTTTCCCCTGAAATTAGTATAGACTGTCATGCCATCATCGGCACCGCATTTTTCAAGCAGTGTTCTGAATTTTGCAGCCACTTCGGGATTGAAGAGATCACCGGTCTCTTTAAATGCATAAAAAGCATCTGTATCTAACACGCCAGCCCAGTAATAGACATAATAACCGGCAGAATATCCACCGTTGAATATATGGGAGAAGTAAGTACTGCGATAGCGCGGAAGGATTTCAGGAATCAGGCCGATACGATCCATGGACGTTTTTTCAAAAGCACGAACATCGTCGATCACCGGATTATCCGTCGTATGATAATCCATATCGAGCAGCGCAGCAGCAACGAACTCGCTGGTTTCGAATCCCTGGTTAAACGTTCCGCTTTTTTGAAGTTTTTCGATCAGTGCATCGGGAATGGCATCTCCGGTTTGATAATGTGTTGCATACACTTTAAGCACTTCCGGTTCGGCGGCCCAGTTCTCCATCACCTGGGAGGGCAGTTCCACAAAATCGCGAGGCACGCTACCGGCGGTGCGGTCGTATGGTCCATCGGCAAACAATCCGTGAAGGGCGTGGCCAAATTCATGAAAAAGGGTAGATACCTCTTCAAAGCTCAGCAGGGCCGGAGTATCACCCGACGGCCGGGTAAAATTCATGACAATGGTTCCGATGGTCGGCACTCGTTCTCCATGGCGGTATGAGGCATCCCTGAACTGCGTTGACCACGCTCCTACCCGTTTGCCATCGCGCGGGTGGAAATCCATATAGAGAACACCCAGCTTCGACCCGTCAGCTTCCAATACTTCAAATACTTCAGCTTCGGGATGGTAAGTCGGCCATTCACGCAACTCAAAACGGATCCCGTACAACCGTTCAGCCACATAAAATATCCCTTTTTTCGCATTGTCAAGCGAGAAATAAGGTTTCATCTCTGCCTCATCCAGATTAAATTTCTGCTTCCGCAACTTTTCAGTGTAATACCACCAATCCCACGAAGCCAGCTCAAAATTACCCCCTTCGCGATCAATGATCGCCTGCATCTCTTTGGCATCTTTTTGGGCCATTTTTATGGCTGGTTCCCAGAGCTGCATCAGAAAAGAGGTAACCGCTTCCGGGGTTTTTGCCATATTCACATCGATGACATACGATGCATGGTTCCCGAATCCAAGCAGTTTAGCCCGTTCATCCCGCAGCTTAACCATCTTCTTAATAATCTCCTTGTTATCGAATGCATCACCATTGTCTCCACGCATGAAATATCCACGATAGAGTTTTTCGCGTAAATCGCGATTTTCGGCATACTGAAGAAAGGGTAACATACTCGGCTTAGCCAGGGTAAAAACCCATTTTCCCTCTTCACCAAATGTTTTGGCATCATCGGCAGCCCGGGCAATCACATCGGCCGGAAGACCTGCCAGGTCAGCCTCTTTATCAATAACCAGCTTAAAATTACGATTGGTTTCGGCCAACAGATTTTCACCGTATTGCAGGCTGAGTTTCGATAGCTCTTCGTTCAACGCGCGCAACTTCACCTGATCATCGGCCGACAAATTCGCACCGTTGCGAACAAAATCTTCGTAATACTTCGTAACAACACGCATTTGCTCTTTATCAAAACCCAAATCATTTCGGCGATCATATACCTGCTTTATTTTACTGAACAGGCCGGGATTCAACAAAATATTGTCTGAATGTTTCGTCATCATCGGGGAGATCTCCCTTGCCAGTGCCTGCATTTCATCGTTGGTATTGGCTGAATTCAACGGATAGAAAACACCCGAAACCTTATTTAATAACACCCCCGACTTGTCCAGCGCTAAGATGGTATTCTCAAAGGTGGGTTCTGCCTGATTCTCAACGATCGTATTTACCTCGGATTCGCGCTGTTCAATGCCCGCCTGAAAAGCAGGAAGGTAATGGGCCAACTGAATCTCATCAAAGGGGGGAACACCATAAGGTGTTGACCACTCCTGAAAAAACGGATTGTTCATATCAACTCCTGAATCTTTTTTTTGGTTTTGGCAGGAGTAAAAGATTACTCCGGAAGCCATAAATGCAACAATTACTCTCTTCATTTTTATCTGATTTATAAATTTATTTCCCTTTTATGCTTTACAAAACTATTATTTTTTTTTTCGCACTATCGGTGATTTTTATCCAATTATTTAACCTTACGTTGTATTTTTAACCTTAGGATGACTTAAATCATAAAAATCAATCTTAAAGTCATTTCCATCGGTTAAATTCTCTATTTTTGTCTCTTTATTCATTGCAAAGAATTTTTTACTACGATGAAGATATCTTACCATTGGTTAACGGATTACATTGAGCTCACAGAGTCGCCGGAGGAGGTTGCAAAGATCCTCACCCAAACCGGTCTGGAAGTTGCGGGCATTGAAGAGGCAGAGACCATCAGAGGCAGCATGGAGGGGATGGTTTTGGGCCGGGTTGTCACCTGTGAGAAACATCCCAATTCAGATCATTTGAGTAAAACAACGGTAGACATTGGCACCGGAACCCTGCTCAACATCGTTTGTGGGGCCCCCAACGTAGCCGCCGGGCAAAAGGTAGTGGTAGCGCCTGTTGGCACCACCCTCTATATGAATAATGAAGCGATCGTGTTAAAACGGGTGAAAATTCGCGGGGAGGTTTCCGAAGGGATGATCTGTGCCGAAGATGAGATCGGCATCGGAACCGACCATGCCGGGATCATCGTACTACCCGACGATGTACCGGTGGGAACGCCGGCAAAGGAGTATTTTAATATCGTAACAGACCAGATCATTGAAGTGGATATTACGCCCAACCGCATCGACGGAGCATCACACATTGGCGTAGCCCGCGATCTGGCGGCATTTTTAAATAAAAAACGTCCGGTGACCTACCGGCGCATTCCGGTCGACCAATTCCAAACAGACAATCAAACGTTAGACATCCCGATCGAAATAAAAAATCCGGAAGCCTGTCCGCGCTATGCGGGCGTTACAATCTCCGGAGTAGAGGTAAAGGAGTCTCCGGACTGGCTAAAAAACAGGCTGAAAGCGATTGGACATGCTCCGATCAACAACGTGGTTGATATCACGAATTACGTCCTTTTTGAAACGGGTCAACCGCTCCATGCCTTCGATGCCGACAAGATCACCACCGGCAAGGTGGTGGTTCAGACCCTTCCTGAAGGAACCCCGTTTACCACCTTAGACGGAGAGGCGCGGAGTCTTCACGGCGATGACCTGATGATTTGCAACGGAGACAGTCCCATGTGCCTTGGGGGGATCTTTGGGGGTATCGACTCGGGCATTCAATCTTCCACCCGAAATATCTTTCTGGAGAGTGCCTGGTTCGATCCGGTTTTCATCCGCAAAAGCGCCCGCCGGCATGGACTGAATACCGATGCTTCCTTCCGGTTTGAACGCGGAACCGATCCCGACGGAGTGATATACGCTCTGAAAAGAGCAGCCCTGCTCATCAGGGAGCTTGGTGGCGGTACCATATCTTCAGAGATCAAAGACCACTACCCGCAAAAAGCCATGCCCCGCGAAATCGTGGTCAGCTATCGCAATATAGCTCGTTTAACAGGCATTGATATACCCGATAGTACCATTAAAAATATCCTCCGCTCGTTGGAAATTCAAATAGTGCAGGAGTCCGGACAGGCGTTGACACTGCATGTTCCCCCTTACCGGGTTGATGTAACCCGCGAGGTTGATGTTATTGAAGAGATCCTTCGAATTTATGGATATAACCAGGTGGAAATACCTTCGTTTGTGCGTGCTTCGCTGCAACATGCACCCCACCCCGATCCGGACCGGATCCGGAACCTGACCGCTGAGATGCTGACTGCCCAGGGATTTTATGAAATATGGTCAAACTCACTGACCAAAAAGGAGTATTACGCCGAATTATCAAGTTACCCGGGAGATCAAACCGTTGGCCTGTTGAACCCGCTAAGTTCCGATCTGAATGGCATGCGGCAGACACTGCTCTTTGGCGGATTAGAGTGCATCGCACACAATGCCAACCGGCAAAACAGAGATCTTCAAATCTACGAATTTGGCAACTGCTACTTTTTCAGAAAAAGTGACCAGAAAGAGACTCCATTGAAAAAATACCGGGAGGAGGAGCATCTGGGTATCTGGATCACCGGCGTCAATTCAACAGAAACAAGGAGTTCCGGACAGAAAACCGCATCTTTTTTCCGTTTAAAAACAGTGGCAGAAAATATCCTGAAACGGATGGGTTTCCAAGTCGGGATGCTACAAATTACATCGTTGCAAAATGATCTGTTTCCGGAAGGACTTATCTATGCAGATAACCATAAAATCGCCCTGGAGATCGGGGTGGTTTCAAAACAATTATTAAAAAAGTTTGACATTGACCAACCAGTTTATTATGCTGATTTTAAGTGGGACACCATCTTATCACGGCAATCAAAACAGTCGGTTTCATTTGAAGAGCTTCCAAAATTCCCATCGGTGCGTCGTGACCTGGCACTTCTTCTTGACAAACAGGTAAGTTACAGGCAGATTGAAGAGCTGGCATACAAAACCGAACGAAAGATCCTTCGGGAGGTAGGCCTGTTTGATATCTACGAAGGAAAAGGCATCCCGGAAGCGAAGAAATCGTATGCACTAAGTTTTATCTTACGCGATGATCTGCATACACTCAACGATAAGCAGATCGACAAAACCATGCAGAAGCTGGTTGCTGCCTTTGAGCGTGAGCTTGGTGCCGATCTTCGTAAGTAGTATAATTTCACCGGTTACAGTTCCGAATTCATGTCAAATCAGTCGCGGGGAGTTCTCTATGCAGCGATCACTGCATTTTTCTGGGGGCTTTTAGCCATAGCCCTAAAGGTCGCAGTTCAAAAACTTGACTCCCTGACCATCGTATGGCTTCGCTTTTTTATTGCATTCGTTGGGGTACTGATCTGGCAACTCTATACCCGGCCCGCAGCATTAAAGGTACTCATTAAACCCCCGCTGATTTTGGTAATAGCGGCCATTGCCCTGTCGTTGAACTACCTGGGATTCATGATGGGAATATACTATACAACACCAAACAATGCCCAGCTCTTTATTCAGGTTGGCCCTATACTCCTGGCAATATCCGGATTTCTGCTATTTCGGGAGCGGTTTTCTCCACTGCAGATGACAGGATTCTTCATTGCCCTGATCGGATTTCTCTTCTTTTACAGCGATCAGTTAGGCGCCTTTATGGATGAAAAAGAGCGATATAACCTGGGGGTACTATTAACCATCGGTGGCGCTGTTGCCTGGACCATCTATGCTGTGTTGCAGAAAATTTTGGTCAGATCACATCCGGCTCCTATGCTAAACCTCTTCCTGTTCGGGCTGCCATCGCTGATCTATCTCCCATTCATAGACCTGTCACCCGTTTTTCAGGTGCACTGGAGCTGGTGGCTTCTCTTCCTGTTTTTAGGGGCCAACACCCTGATCTCATACAGCACTCTGGCTGAAGCCTTTAAGTATTTGGAAGCCAGCAAAGTCAGTGTAATTATATTTGTCAATCCCATCATCACCTTTCTGATCATGGGCGTTTTGACTTACCTTCGGGTGGACTGGATCACCAACGAACGTTTCTCCATGCTGACGCTGCTGGGAGCTGCCCTGGTAATCTTCGGTGCGTTGCTGGTTATTCGAAAAAAAAGAAAAATCCTGTCTGAATAGTTTCCTAAGAACATCGATCAGGCAGAGCCAATGATCCGGGCTCAAGAATGTTTATGGATCCAATGGCTTCTTCGGGATTACGATCCATGCGACAATATAGACCAGCAAACCGGGAAATCCGACCGAAAAGATGGCTAACAGAACAAAAATCAGCCGCACAATGGTTTTATCTGCATGGATGTATTCGGCAAAGCCGGCCAGAACGCCCGCTATAATCCGGTCGGAAGTCCGGTAAAGTCTTTTGGGTTGGGTATTGGGTTCCATAGGTCACTCCTCATCCTCTTCACTATCCAGAAACTCTTCATTTTCAAATTCTCTTTCCAGGAACTCCTCAGCTTCATCAATCAAACTGGCAATGAGGTCACTATCTCCAGGCTCACCATCAATCCAATGAATTTTCTGGTTGCTCTCAAAATCATCAATATCAGCTTCAATGATGAAGCGGGGATCTTCGGTATGAACAACGAAAATGGTCTCTGGTGTTTCCAGCGAGTTATCTGCCAAAAGAAATCTGGGTAGCATAGTATTACTTTTTAAATGATGTTGCTAATTTATGAAATTGATTCTTATTTTTATCGGAAATTTTAAAAAATGAACCATACATGAACGAATTAAATCAATTTTTATCAAGAATCGACAGCTCTTTAGGAGGTTCACAATGGTTTGTTTTTTTATTATTGGGTACCGGTCTATTTTTTACCATCTATCTGAAGTTTCCACAATTTCGCTACTTACGTCACTCCCTCCGGATTGTTCGCGGCAAGTTTGACCGGGAGGGAGATGAAGGTGATACTTCGCATTTTCAGGCATTAACCACAGCATTGTCTGGGACTGTTGGAACCGGAAACATTGCCGGGGTAGCCCTGGCAATCCATTTGGGTGGTCCGGCAGCACTCTTTTGGATGCTGATGACCGCAGCGCTTGGAATGACAACAAAATTTGTTGAGGTGACCCTTTCCCACAAATACCGGGAGAAAGCCACTGATGGTTCAATTGCGGGAGGGCCGATGTTTTACATGCGCAAACGACTGAACATCAAGTTAAAAAATAAAAAAGTCATTAAAACCGGCAAGGTTTTGGGAGCCATTTTTGCCATTGCCACCATCTTTTCATCGTTTGGCACCGGCAGTTTGCCCCAGATCAACAGCATTTCGAACTCCATGTTCGAAACCTTTGGAATAAACCATATTGTTACCGGTGCCGTTTTATCGGTACTGCTGGCAATGGTCATTATAGGAGGTATTAAACGCATTGCCAAAGTCACATCGCGCCTGGTCCCCATGATGGCTATCATCTACTTCATCGGCTCATTGGCCGTGATCCTGTATAACTATCAGAACATCATTCCATCGTTGACATCACTGGTAGCCGATCTCTTTAGCGGCACTGCGGCAGTTGGTGGATTTTTGGGCGGGAGTATCGCGTTTGCCTTCAACCGGGGAGTCAACCGGGGCCTCTTTTCCAACGAGGCAGGCCAGGGATCTGCACCCATTGCCCACGCTGCAGCCAGAGCTCATGAACCGGTATCGGAAGGGCTGGTTGCTCTGTTGGAACCATTCATCGATACCATTATTATATGCATGCTCACCGGTATGGTTATCCTCTCATCGGGCGTTTGGAGTGAAAAGCAGCAACACCAGTTTCAGGGAACCGACCTCCTGGTGATAGAAGGAGCATACAACGAACAGGATCCGTCAGACAAAGAAGAACTTTATCGGTTTCTTTCGGGTCATTCGAAACTTCCGCTTTTCAGCGGGAGCCTGGAGGTAACCAACGGAGAGATCCAACATGAGCAAACCATCCTCCATGCACGCTCGGTAGCCGAAAATGTGAAGGTTTGGGTCAACAACCAACCCTTCACAGGAATGGTCGAATTCAAACAGGGAAAACTGATAAACCAGCCCGGAATGACCCTGACGGGATTATCGCTGATGCACAGCGCACCGCTCACCACCGTTGCATTCACGAAAAGCTGGCTGGGAATCTATGGTAAATACATCGTGGCTGTTGGAATTCTTCTGTTCGCATTTTCAACCGCCATCAGTTGGTCCTATTATGGTGGCAGAGCGGTAACCTATCTGTTTGGCATTAAAGGGATAATCTACTACCGGATCATCTATGTGATCGGTTTTTTCCTCGCCTCATTTACCGATACAACAATCGTTTGGACGCTCTCCGGTATCACCATTGCGTTGATGACCATACCCAACCTGATTGGAATTCTGACGCTGCATAAAGAGATGAAACAGGAGGTCAGACTCTTTTGGAATGAGTGGCACGAACATTTTCCCGGAAAAAAGGGCAAAGGAATTTAATCTTGCCGGACCGGATTGATCCGATCATCCCAGCGAAAATATTTGCCTGGAGATACCACTGGAATACTATTTTCCATAAATTCACACGTATATATAAAAAACCGATTCCCATGAAACGAACTCAACGATTCAGCCAGGTCATACTTATTCTATTTTGCGGACTGGCTCTGTCCTGCGGCGAATCAACGCCCGGCGCGACCGAAGAAGAGGATCCGAAACTACCCACGGAAGAAGAGATTGATATCTTACCCACTCCCCAGCCTCTGCAGCTATACACCCCCTCCCTGAACAGCAACCATTATCGTCCCATCATGGTCGATTATGCTGCGAAAGAGCCTGTCACATCGTGGAACAGCGCCATGACAAGAATAGTACCCTATATGGAGGGATTTACCCCCGACACAACCGTCAATCGTTACCGGTTGGTAACCAACAAATATGGCAGTCGCACCGATAAAGACCGGCAACCGGCTACCGGAAGGTTCTACACCAAAAAGATCAATGGCCGGTGGTGGATTATCGATCCGGAGGGGTACATACACTACCAGCGATCGGTGACCTCCTTCCGGAAAGGAAGCTCTGCCAGGAATGGAACAGCCTGGAACAACCGTTTCCAAACCGATGAGCAGTGGCTGGAGACCACCCAAAAAGAGCTGGCATCGATCGGGTTTCACGGCACCGGAGCTTTTTGCACCAACACCTACCCGCTCATCCAGGCGCACAATCAGCGGTTTCCGGAGAGGCCACTCACGTTGGCTCCATCATTTGGATTTCTCTCCAATTTTAAAAGCAAATCAGGATATGAATACCCGGGCGGAACCGCTGCCAATGCAGCCGGACTTGTCTTTTATAGCGGGTGGGAGGCGTTTTGCACCGAATACTGCCATACAGCTCTGGCTCCTTACCTGCACGATCCCAACGTATTGGGATTCTTCTCCGATAACGAGATTGACTTTTCGTCTGCCAATAGTTATATCCTCAGCCGCTTTTTAGATATTGCCAATCCCGATGACCCGGCCCGGCTGGCTGCCCTGAATTTTATGGAGACAAACCATGCCGATGCAGTCACCAGCAGCCTCAACAGTGCCTTTGCAGGCTTGGTAGCCGAAAAATACTATAAAGGGGTAAAAGATGCCATCCGATCAGTCGATCCGGGAATGATCTATTTAGGATCAAGGCTTCATGGAACTCCGAAATATCTGAAGGAGGTGATTGAAGCTGCCGGGCGACATTGCGATATCATCTCCATCAATTACTACAGCCGGTGGAGCGTGGAGCTGGACAGTAAAGTACCGGAGTGGGGAACATGGGCAGACACGCCCTTTATGGTTACGGAGTTCTATACGAAGGGGATGGACTCCGACCTGCCCAACACATCCGGAGCAGGATACCTGGTCCGTACCCAAAAAGAACGGGCTTATGCATACCAGCACTTTACGCTGGGACTGCTGGAGGCGAAGAATTGCGTGGGTTGGCACTGGTTTAAATACCAGGACGATGATGGAAAAGATAACAACGGACAACCGGCCAATAAGGGATTATACAACAACTACTACGAGATGTACCCCTACCTTTCAAAATATATGAAGACGATTAATCTCAATGTTTATGAACTGATCGAATACTTCGATAATCCGTAAATTTTAATCTTCTTTGCCTACCTTTGCACTGGTTATAATGAAATAGAATGCAAAACGTATATCCGCAACATTTTGAAGAGAAGGTTGGATTCGATCGCATCCGCATCATGCTGCACAATAAGTGCCTTAGCACCATGGGGATTGAATGGGTTGACTCCATTCATTTTCAAAATGACTTTGAGGTCGTGCTGAGGCAATCAGGTGAGGTAAATGAGTTTTGCAGGATCATCCGGGAAGCAGAGAACTTCCCTTCAGGGCACTTCTATGATCTGCGCAGTGCCCTGCAAAAGATCAGCATTGAAGGACGATTTCTTGAGGTAGCGGAGCTTTTCGACCTGAAACGTTCCCTGGAGTCGGTTCGTTCAATCGTTCATTTTTTCAAGAAACAGGACGATCTAAACTATCCATTGTTAAAGAAGAAGACCGAGCCGGTGCAGATCTTTCCATACATTTATGAACGTATTGATGCGATCCTCGACAAATTTGGAAAGATCAGAGACCATGCCACCCCCGATCTGGCCCGGATCAGAAAAGAGATGATGAACCTGCAGTCGAATATGTCTAAACGGCTGCATGCCATTTTGAAACAGGCACAAAAAGATGGTTTGGTTGACTCCGATGCTTCGGTAACCATTCGCGACGGGCGTGCGGTTATTCCGGTCATCGCCGCTAATAAAAGAAAGATCAAGGGGATTGTATATGATGAGTCGGCCACAGGAAAAACCTCCTATGTAGAGCCGAACGAGATCGTGGAGATGAACAATGAAATTCGCGAATTAGAGTATGCCGAACGCCGGGAAATCGTTCGTATCCTGGTCGAATTTGCCAACGACATCAGGCCCTACAGGGCTGATCTGCTCTATACCTATGACTTTTTGGGGGAGATCGACTTTATTCGTGCCAAGGGATTGTTAGCGGTTGAATTCAATGCCATACAACCCGAAATCGTATCCTGTCCGCTCATCCAATGGCACCGGGCTGTTCACCCCCTGTTGCATCAAACCCTGCAGCGGGAAAAACGACAAATCGTACCGTTGAATATTCAACTGGATCAAAATAATCACCTGCTACTCATTTCCGGTCCCAATGCCGGAGGCAAATCGGTATGCCTTAAAACCGTTGGATTGCTCCAGTATATGCTGCAATGCGGGCTGCTGATCCCGGTACAGGAGGGGAGCAAATCGGGCATCTTCAGCCAGCTTTTTATCGACATCGGTGATGATCAGTCTCTGGAAAACGATCTGAGCACCTACAGTTCACACCTGACCAATATGAAGCACTTCGTCAAAAGCTGTGATGAAAAAACCCTGGTGCTGATTGATGAGTTCGGCACCGGCACTGAACCGATGTTGGGAGGGGCCATTGCAGAAGCTATTCTCGATAAGCTGAACCGGGCAGGAGCATTTGGCGTCATCACAACCCACTATACAAATCTGAAACATTTTGCCTCATCAGCCGATGGGATCATCAATGGAGCCATGCTCTATGATTCTCAGCATATGAATCCTCTTTTTCAATTGGAAATTGGCAAACCGGGAAGCTCCTTTGCCTTCGAAATTGCGCGAAAAATTGGACTCCCGGAGGATATTCTGGAAAACGCTACAGAAAAAATAGGCGAAAAACATATTGACTTTGACCGGAACCTGCGGAAAATAAACCGGGACAAAAGATATTGGGAGACCAAACGGGAGAAAATCCATAAGGTTGAAAAGATTCTGGACTCCATGGCCCTGAAGTATGAAGAGGAGCTTAAAGAGACCCAGAAACAGCGGAAAGAGATTCTAAAGAGAGCCAGGGAAGAGGCCTCTGCGCTGTTAGCGGGAGTCAACAAACAGATTGAAAATACCATATTGGAGATTCGGAAGGCTGAAGCTGAAAAGGAGAAGACCAAACAAGCCCGGCAAAAAATTGAGGTTCTGAAAGCCGAAGTAGAAAAGAGTGACCTGGCCGAAGATGAGCGGATAACAGCCAAAATCACCCAATTGAAAATGCTGGAGGAGAAGCGGCGACATCGGAAAGGCAGAGATGAACAGCCGGAACCGGTCAAAAAAAGAGTTGAAAAAAAGCCGGAACTACGGGAAGGCGACAGGGTGCGGATTGCGGGGCAGCCGAATGTCGGGGAACTGATCGGGTTAAATAAAAAAAATGCGGTAATTGCTTTTGGCCAACTGATCACCACCGTTCCCCGTCGTCAGGTAGAACGGATTAGTCGAAATGAGGCAAAGAAAGGGGGAAAAGAGGTAGCCTCCGGAGCAGGCGCCCGAATGATGAGTACCCTTTTTGAGCGAAAATTAAAATTCAAACCGGAGATTGATATCCGCGGGAGGCGGGCAGAAGAGGCTATCCCCCAAATCCAGGAGTTCATCGATGAAGCGATCATGTTTGAAGTGAGTGAATTGCGCATATTACATGGCAAAGGGCATGGCATTCTAAAAGAGACCATCCGCAACTTCCTCCGTTCAGAGCCATTGGTTCAGGGGATTAAAGATGAGCACGTAGATTTTGGCGGTGCCGGAATAACCGTAGTAACCTTGTCACTGTAATATCCGGAGTCTCTCGTTCAGTATCTGTGCAGGCTTAATTCGAAAAGCTGGCCACGTTACCATCCGGGAAGAAAG
>CAZILU010000097.1:0-12333 GCA_964540165.1 uncultured Mariniphaga sp. | reverse complement strand
CCACCTGCATTTTGAAATACGCGACTCAAAAACCGAAGAGCCGCTCAATCCGCTGAACTTTTCATTTCCGGTAACCGACCAATCTCCGCCACAGATCTACGCACTCATGATCAGCCCGTTAAACATGCATGGGCATCTGGACGATCAGGCAGAGAAAAAGATCTACCCCGTAACATTCAATAACGGGACATACACGCTAAAAGAGAAAGCGGTCATTCCCGCCTGGGGGGTGATCGGACTGGCCGTGGAGGCGAACGATTTCTTCGACGGATCGAACAACCGTTGCGGGATCTACTCACTTCGTATGTACTGGGACGGGGAGCTCTTTTACGCTTTTCAGATGGATCGCTTCTCATTCGATGAATCGCGCTATATCAACAGTCACATCGACTACGAAACCTACGATCGCAGCAACCGGCGTTTCCATAAAACCTGGATCGATCCCGGCAATCGGCTGAGAATATACGACTATGTAAGAGAGGCCGGAGCGCTGAGGGTCACCGATGGCAACATTCACCCGGTTACCATTGAGATCACCGACCTGCAGGGCAACCGCTCGGTGCTCAACTTCAAGGTGGTTAGCCGTTACGGGCAGGCAGAGCGGATGCAAGAACCCTTTCAGCAACCGATGAGACAGGGCGTGCCAAACCGGTTTCGCGGCGAGGGCATTCGCGTCGACCTCCCCGCAGAGGCTCTTTACACCGACACTCGCTTCCAATGGAAAAGCCGGTCCGGAGCCACGAACCTCCGGTCGCCCCTCCACATTGTTCACACCACCGCCGTGCCGCTGCACCAGAGCATGACCCTGTCGATACAGCCGCAACAACTGTCGGAATACCATGCCGAAAAGGCGCTGCTGGTGCGTGTTGACACCCTTACCGGGAAACTCTCGGCCGCCGGGGGAGCCTATAAAGAGGGTTGGGTAACCGGAAGCATCAGCACTTTTGGGAACTACGCCGTTGCTCTCGACACCGTTCCGCCAGCCATCGTACCGCTGAGCATCCGCGACCAATCGGCCATTACCGAAACAGGGCGACTGCGGTTCCGCATCACCGACGACCTCTCCGGCATCGGCAGTTACCGGGCGACCATCGACGGGCAGTGGGCGCTGTTTGAGTACGATGCAAAAACCAATATGCTTATTCACACATTCGATGCCGATCGGTTTGAATTAGGGAAACGGCATCAGATCCATATGAAAGTAACCGATAACAAAGGAAACAGTAGCAGCTATGAAGCCACATTCTGGAAATAACACGCTGGTAATCGGGGTCATGTCGGGCACCTCTTTAGACGGGATGGACCTGGCAGCGGTGCGGTTCAGCCGGTCGGACCGCCGCTGGGAATTCACTGTTGACGCGGCAGAGACCGTCCCATACTCCGGGGAGTGGAGTGCGAAGCTGAGCCATGCCCATGCCCTTTCAGGCGTGGAGCTGATAGAGCTGCACCATGCGTATGGCCGCCTGACCGGCCGGGAAGTCAACCGGTTCGTTGAGCGACACCGGCTCCATCCCGCGCTGATCGCCTCCCACGGCCATACCATCTTCCACCGCCCCGACAAAGGATACACCTTTCAATTAGGCAGTGGCGCTGCCATCGCCGCCGAAACAGAGACCACCACCATCGCCGATTTCCGGTCGGGTGATGTGGCTTTAGGCGGACAGGGAGCCCCCCTGGTGCCCATAGGCGACCAACTGCTCTTCCCGGAGTACGACTACTGCCTTAACCTGGGAGGATTCGCCAATATCTCCTATGAAGAGCAGGGAAAGCGGATTGCCTTCGATGTGTGTCCGGTCAACTTTATCCTGAATGTGCTGGCCCGCGAACTCGGCTACCCTTACGACTGCGATGGCCGCCTGAGCCGGCAGGGATCGGTTGACATACCGCTGCTCGACAAACTCAACCAACCCGACTTTTACCGGCAACCACCACCCAAATCACTGGGCAGGGAGTGGGTGGAGGAGTGCCTTTTTCCAATCATCAATAGCTCCGGCATCTCTGCTAACGACAAGATCAGAACCGTATGCGAACACATCGCCATGCAGGTTGCGCTTGCCACACCACATCGGGGAAGGATGCTGATCACCGGCGGAGGAGCATTAAACAGCTTTCTGATGGAACGGTTCAGGGCGCGGTTAACCGGCGAAATCACCATCCCCGCCCGCGAGATCATCGAATTCAAAGAGGCGATCATCTTTGCATTTTTAGGCCTGCTGCGGTTCAAAGGAGAGGTCAACTGCCTGGCATCGGTCACCGGTGCCCGCAAAAACAGCAGTTCGGGAATTATCTTCCCCGGCTAAACCTCCCTTCAGAGTTGCCTGGAATTGATCAGACGGGCCGATTCATCAAACAGGTAAAGAGAACGAATCAGATTTGAATCGCGTACAATCAATTCAAAATATCGGGTCCCCTCTTTGTTGATAACGATACAGTTCATAATTTCACCCAACGGAATGCAGGCAGCTGCAATTTCACCGGGGAGCTCGTTCAACCAAAGGTTTCTCTTATGTTCCAGAACAACTCCTTTGTCCGACAAACGGGCTATGTGCTCAACATCATCGATATAAAAAACAGCTTCATAGCCATGCTTTTTCAAATCCCAGTCGATGTTAAAAGCTCCGGGAAACTGCCGGTCAAATCCCGCAACCACCGCTTCGGGTATCTCTTTCCGTTTGTTACTGAATATATTTCGAAATGGTATCTTCATTGATTTCAAATAGATGATTCAAACGTTTTGACGAATTTTTCTCAAAAGGTAACTGATCAGGATCATAGGTCACCAAATAGCTTAAAATAGAGGAATATCACCCGGGCACGGGCACGCTTCAACCGCATCTTAACGGCATCTTCGCTGATGGCCAGCGAAGTGCCAATCTCTTTCAACGAAAGCCCGTCCTGATACTTCATCAACAGCAACGCCTTCTCCTCCGGATGGATTTTCTCAAATACCTCCATCAGCTTATCGTAGTTCAGCTCCTCCACATCGGTATCAGACGGATCAATGATCTCCGGTATCTCATGGCTCTGATTCCACCGGGGGTAGTGCAGTTGCTTTTTCTTGCGCAAATAATCGATGACCGTATTGTATGTAATGGCATACAACCAGGATGAAAAAGAGGATTTACCCTGAAACCCTGCCAGCTTTTCGAACGCCTTGCTTAAAATATCTTCGGCAAACTCTTCCGCCTGCGAACGGTTCTTTAAAAAACTGTTGCACTTGTCAAATACCTTCTTATAGTACCGGTTATACAACAGGTCGTAGAGATGAGTATTCCCTTCGCTTCTAATCTTTTCTATCAGCTGCTCATCAGTTAAATGACTGAAATTCAAATCTCTCATATAAAAATCAATAAAAAACTACGACTTTTAAAAGCGAAAATTACATTTTTTTTTAATTGATGAGTTACTTCATGAACCAACAGCGTCAAAATAGGTGAATGATTCATTTAATACTTAACAATTGAGAAAAGGAATTTTTTTATTTAATGATTAACGACTATGAAAAAGAATGTATTTGTTTTGATCTTCGTATCTGCTACGATTCTGTTTACAAGCTGTGGTAAAATTCCGCAAGCTGAGATTGATGCTGCCAAAGCAGCTGTAGAACAAGCTAAGACGGCCCAGGCTGATCTCTATTTGCAACCCGAATTTTTTGCATTGCAGGACTCTCTGAATGCACTGCTCATCGCTTTAGAAGAGGGTAAATCCAAAATGCTTGGCGGTGTTGGTCAGGTAAAAGAGAAACTGGCCGCTTTCACAGTTCAGGGTACCGAACTGGCTGGTAAAGTTGAAACCAGAAAAGAGGAAATCAAAACCGAAGTGGCTTCAGCCCAAACAGAAATCAGCACCATCTTAGAAGAAAACAGCCGTTTTCTGAGCCTGGCACCAACCGGCAAAGAGGGTAAAGAGGCTTTGGAAGCCATTAAAGCCGATCTGGATGGCATCAGCACTTCTGTTTCAGAAATTCAGGGTTTGGTCGAAGGTGGTGACCTGCTGAATGCACAAACCAAAATTCAGGCAGCCAAACAGAAAGCTGCCGAGATCAACGCCGAGTTGAAAACCGTTTTGGAAAAAGCAAAAGTAAAGATCTAACGATCGTCTGCTTGCAGAAAAACATATCCATTGCCGGGGTGATCACTACCCCGGCATTTTTTTATAACCCGGACCGGGTACCACAAACGGGTCAAACCAACCGTTAAATGCCTACAGATGAATCCAGGAAAAATATCTCGTATATTACTGTACATATTTCTTACCCTTCTTTTTCTGCTGATCGTTTTAGCGATTCTGGCTCAGATCGTTAACAAACCACCGGTTGAAGAGGTCAATCTGGCCCGGAAAACGCTGGCCGAAGCCCGGCAGAAACTGGCTGGTCACTATGCCGAAGACATTCTGAAGGAGGCTGAAAAAAACTACCACCAGTCGGTGGAAGAGTGGAAAATTCAAAACAACAAATTGTTTATCTTTCGGGATTACACCAATACCACCGAACTTGCGTCCGAATCCTATCAACAGGCATTGACTGCCATGAGGCAAACGGAAAAAACAGCAGCAAAACTGAAAGATAATGCCGAACAGAAACTAACCAGCCTGAAACAGCAAATCAACTATTTTGAAAAATATTACAAGGGTCTGGCGCTAAAACCGTCTATTATGCAAATTTTCAATAACGGGAAAATGCGGTTTCTGGAGGCGCAGATTGAGTATAAAAACAAGGACTATAAGCGAACCATGGCTTTGGCTATGCAGGCTGAAGAGCATGTTTCACAGGCGCGTAAACTGGCTCACTTCAAACTGAATGAGTTTTACAAAGATTATCCCGTTTGGGAGAAGAATATCAAACTGGCTTATAACCTCTCCCAAAAAGGACAGACTGTGCTGCTCATCGACAAGATGGATGCCAGTCTGACCGTATTGAAGGGTGGAAAAGAGCACAAAACCTATCTGGTAGAGTTTGGCGATAACTGGATGGGCGACAAATCGATGACGGGTGATAAGGCAACACCCGAAGGAATCTATAAAGTTCAGGAAAAAAAATACGGATCTAAAACCAGGTACTACAAGGCCCTTCTAATCGACTATCCGAACAAAGATGACAAGAGAAGATACCAGGCGTTGGTGCGATCGGGGAAGATCCCTGCCAACCGGGGCATCGGAGGACTGATAGAGATCCATGGCGGCGGGGGAAAGGGAGTTCACTGGACCGATGGCTGCATTGCTTTGGACAACAAGGAGATGGACCAGGTGTATCTGGCAAGTTCGGTCAACACGCCGGTGATTATCGTTGGCTCACAAAAGCCCATGGAGGAGTACCTGCAACAGTGAAACCAGACTTGCAAACCAATGCATATATAAATTAACACAAGCGCTGACAATAACTGATTTGATGATTACAGATGCCAGGGCAGTGGATATAATAACAGCCTATTCAGGAGAAAATGAAAAATAATGCACAACACAAAAGAGCTTCATCACGGATAAATGAGTGGATGATCACGCTGAAAAACCGTATGCTTCCCAACGGCAAACAGCTGCTTACCGGAGTGATTATTCTTCTCTTTTTAATCCTTAACTTCCTGATCGTACCACGGGTCCGGGATGCTGCTTTTTTCCGGTCGCTCCATGAAGATCCTTCCACTGAAGCCGTCTCTCTGAGCGATGCGGAAAAAGTCAGGCTTCAGCAACGCGTAGAAAATCTGCAAAAAAGAATCGAACGTCGGGCAACTCCGGGAAATAGCTATCTTATAATCAACACATCAGAAAACACATTCCGGTTATATAAAAGAAAAGAGCTGATCAGAACCGGGCTCTGCTCTACGGGAAGCTTTATACATCTGGTTGTCGACAGTACCCGCCACTGGGTATTTGAAACACCCAAAGGCGTTTTAACCGTTCGGAATAAAATCACCAATCCGGTCTGGAGAAAACCCGACTGGGCGTTTCTTGAAGAGGGGAAGGTGCCTCCTCCCCCCGACCATGCTTCGCGGTTTGAACCGGGAGCATTGGGCGACTATGCACTTGACCTGGGCGATGGGTACCTGATTCACGGAACCCTCTATCAACGGTTCCTGGGACAGTCGGTCACCCATGGCTGCATTCGCCTCAACGATGAGGATCTGAAGGCCGTCTACCAGACGCTGCCCATCGGATCAAAAATTTACATCTATTAATTTCATCACCATGCGTTTTCTGAAAACCATACAGAGGAGTCCAATCATCAGCATCATGACCGGCCTGCTTATGATCTATATTGTCATACGGCTGATTTTTGCCATCGGGACAGGCAAGAGCAGCTCCCGGGTGTGGAAAACAGAACCGGAGGCAAATCAGGAATATGCCGCTGGCTGGTCAGATCCCGAAGCCCGTGAACTGATCAAACAGATCCTTCGCCTGGAGCAGAAACAGATCCTGGCTGAGTTCGACTCCATAACCCTGGCCATCAATCTTTCGGAGCAGATGGTCCGGATTCAGCTAAAGGGGGTGGAACTTTTTCATGCCGATGTGATCAGCCAGCATCCCCGGAACTTCTTTACCGAGGCCGGTCCGGATACCTACCGCCGGCTAACACAGGCATCGGCCATCGTTTGGGAAGAGGCTAACCTGCCCAAAAAGCCGATCCGCAGAATCGAAGCACCGGCTAACGGTGAAGCCCGCAAGGATGCAGATCATAAACAGATACGGGAGAAACCCCTTACCTGGTCATTCATCACAAGCAACAACCTGAAAATAGTTATCTCCGGCGTAAAATCTGCTGCCGACTCCCTGCCAAAATACCAACCGGAAAAAATGCTATGGCTTCGTGCTGCTGAAGAGGCTCGTACCGGACAGTTCTCCAAAACGTATATCCCTACCCTTTTCCTCCGGCTCAACGACAACGACGCAAAAACCATCTACCGGGCACTGCCCGAAAAGGGACTGGTTCTGTTCTGTAATTAGACCTGCCGGTAACGGCACCGGCAGAAAAATCCCTGCCTTATCAAAAACCACTATTCAACGCATAAACTGCTGAAAAACATGGTAGTCTATCCGCCTGATTTTAAAATATTTTGTACCTTCTCCCCCGGAACAGATCACTCGTTAAAAATGGCACTTAACGGTTAGCATCACTCGTGGAAAATGGCCATTGTGGAATCGAAAAATTATTTGACATGGAAGATATCTTTGAAGTATGGCCCGAGCTGCACTGGATCCTTGATAAGGAGTTGCGAACGAAAACGGCCCGTACCTGGGAGTTAGCGCTAAGAAAAAGCGTATTAACCATCGATGACCTGCAGCGAATCCCCTTCAACCAGATGTTTGGACCGGAGCTGAAAGTATCGTTTTTGGACCATAAACGGGCCGTGGTTCATATCGCCTATGAGGCCGGGAAAAAGGTGCTTCAATACTTTCACGATGAGCTGCCGGTCGATCTGGATGTGCTGGTTGCCGGAGCTATGCTGATTGATGTAGGGAAACTCCTGGAGTATGAACTCGATACCGATGGAAAAATTATCGTGGGACCCTATGGAAAATACCTGCGCCATCCTTTCTCCGGCGTCTCCCTGGCTGAGGCGTGCGATATACCGCCGGCGGTGTGTCACATCATTGCTACTCACGCAGGAGAGGGCGACCTGGTAAAGCGCACCACCGAGGCATACCTGGTTCATCATGCCGATTACATGACCTATTTGCCATTTAAAATGCGTTTGGAGATATAGGGCATCGGAAATCCCTATAAATATGAAACCTCTTGCGGAGGTTTTTATCGAATCATTTCGAACATCCGCTGTCCTTTTATGAGTGGCATGACACTATATCTTCTTCAACCAATACCTTCCCCAGGCATTTGCCAGCAGCACAATTTTGGTAAAATCAGACACCCGGTAACGTTTCTTTAGGATCTCCTGCGGGGTAGTTTTCTGAATCTTCTTCAGCAGCTCCAGGTAATAGGTATAAGCAAGAAAAACACCCAGGCGCACATCCTTGTTGAGGTGCCGGATCCCCTTCCGGGCTTCGGCAAAGTCGAAGGCGATATCCGCTTCGATAGCCCTTTTCTGTTCCGGTGAGAAGTTTTCCATGGTCACTCCCGGGAAATAGATCCGCCCTTTCTCCACATAATCGGCGCTGATATCACGCAGAAAATTCACCTTCTGGAATGCCTCCCCCAGCTTGCGGGCGGGATAAACCAGCGCCTGAAACGCCTCCTCCCGGTCGCGGTAGAAAACCCGGAGGCACATCAGCCCCACCACCTCGGCCGATCCGTAGATATATTTTTTAACCTCATCGGCACTGAACAGCTTATGGGTAAGATCCATCTCCATGCTCTCCAAAAATGCATCGATATAGGCCCGGTCGATGCCATACCGGATTACCACCTGCTGAAAGCTGTGAAGAATCGGATTGGAGCTGAATCCCCGTTCAAGGGCATCGTTCAGGTCACACTTCAGTTTTCTGAGCAGCTCCGGTTGGTTCTGGTCGTGGAATGTATCGACAATCTCATCGGCAAAGCGCACGAAGCCATATATAGCATGAATCGCCGGTCGGTATTCTCTTCGAAAAAGGCGGATGCCAAACGAGAATGAAGAGCTGTAGTTATTGGCCGTGATGCGGCTGCAGTCCAGCGCATTTTTATCGTATAGCTGGTCCATAATCATTTCGGTTTATATGCTCGTTTTACCTCATTCTCAATCCGCTCCACCGCCAGCCGCGAGCTGATCAGCACCATGGGCAGTCCGGTTCCCGGAACGGTCGATGCTCCGGCATAGAAAAGATTCGAAAACTGCTCATCGTAATTCTTCGGCCGGAAGCCGCCGATCTGGTTCATGTCGTGTGCCAGTCCGAGCGCACTTCCCCGGTGCAGGTTGAACTGATCGCGCCACTCCTCGGGGGTATAGATAATTTTTGTTACGACAGCCTGACCGACATCCACACCCACGCGGCGGCTGAAATCATCGATGATACTGTTCACAATCGCGTCGCGGTCGCTCCAGTCGGACTTAAACCGCAAATCGGGTACCGGACATACGAAAAAGAGGCTATCGCACCCCTCGGGAGCGCAGCCGGGATTGGAACGGGAGAGCACGTTTACGTAGTAATAGGGCTTCTCGAACGAATCGGGATTGGTAAAGATCTTATGGGCATAATCCTTAAAGTTACTGCCAAGGAAGTAGTTATGATGGTGCACGTTGGGGATCTTCCGGTTCACCCCCAGATAGATGGTCAGGGTTCCCATGGTCCACTTCATCTTGTCGAGGCGTTCTTCGGAAAACCGGGGTCGCTGCAGCACTTTCCCCCGGAACCAGGCAGCATCGGCGTTGATCAGGAAGATATCCGCATCCCACCGCCGGCCCGCAGCGTCGGTCAGGTATTCGAGCCGCCCGTTGCCGGCGCCGAAGCCGGTGATCTCCGTGTTATAGTGGATCGGGATCTGCTGCCTGGCAAGCTCACGGCAGAGGCCTTCTACGATCTGATACATCCCGCCCTCTACGTTAAAGTATCCGTTGTGCACAAACTCGGTATACGACAGCAGGGAGTAAACCGCCGGGGTATCGAAAGGCGTTCGGCCCACGAAGAAAGCGACCAGGGAGAGGATCTGCCGCACCTCCTCTGAGTCGAAATAGCGGGATACCTGCTGCCAGAAGCTCCGGAAAAGCACGGGAAGCAGCGTGGGAGGCGCCTGCATCAGCGTAATAAAATAGTGCATCAGCGATTGATAGTTCCGGCGCACTACCAGGTCGACCGTACCGTCGAAGATTCGCCGGCCGGTGTTCAGATAGCTCCGCATCTTCCGCTCCATATCGGGCTCTACGTCGCGGAACTCCTCCGCCAGCCTCGACAAGTCCTTGTACATGGTATAGGTTTTACCCGTTGACAGGAAGTTGACCGTATAGAGCGGGTCCAGCTCCACAAAGCTGAAGGGCATTTCAATGCCGGCATCCCGGATAAACTCATCGAACTCATAAGACATACTGAAAAAGCTGGGGCCTGTGTCAAAGGTAAACCCATCCTGCCGCAGCTGATTTAACCGGCCGCCCGCCCGGCCGTTCTTCTCCACCAGCTCCACCTCAAATCCCCGCCTCGACAAACGCAGGGCTGCTGCCAGTCCGGCCAGCCCGCTGCCAACAATAATCACTTTTTGCTTCATTTGACTATTTTTCATGACCCCTCCGGGATCCATTGCGTATCTATTACCAACCTATATATCTGCTCAATCTTAAACGGATCGATTAACGATCACAATTCCCCCGGCTATTTTTTCTTCAGCGATGGGATCAATCCGTTACGCACCCAGGCAAACCGCGGTTCCACCTCCAATGTTTGACGGTAATAGATCCCGGCCCGGGAGATATCGCCCGATGCCTGGCAGATCTGACCTACCGTAACCAGCAGATTGAGGTAAGACCAGTTTTCTGTCCGTACCCTTTGTGGTTGTGCCTCGATCAGCGCCACCGCTTTCAGGTAGTATCCAAGAGCCTTCTCCGGAGAACCACCGAAAACGGCCGGCATGTGTCGCCAGATGTTCCCCATCTCCATGTGTGCTCGCCAGCTCTCCGGATTGGTTTTGAGTGCCTGATTGGCGTGAGACATACTTTTGGGACCTAAATAGGGTGCTTTCCACAAACTAAGACCGATCCGAAATCCATAAGCAGCAGCATAAAATGCATGGTATTCAGCCGTGGCTCCTGCCGCTCTTTTCAATGCAGCCAGGCTCTTCTCCATCTGCGTCAGGTATTGATCAGCCGCCTCCTTCCGGTTATTTCCCAGGCACCAGGCTACATACCCGTATTGCGAAGCGATCACCTCCAGCAGATCCCCCTCGCGGTCCCATCGCCGCTGCCCCATGCCATCAACAGCTCGTTTCCACCGATCCATCTTCCCGGTGATAAACGCCTCATACACCTCAGTCCGCCAATGGAATATATCATCCTGTGCCTCCCTCCGGGCAGGCATGAATTTGTCGAAATCGTTATTTTCAACCGTGTGGACATGACCGGCAGCCATCGTTCCGAAAAAGGAAACCGGCATCTCTGCCGGCAATCCGCCAGTCAGGTTACGGGCATCTCCACCCGCTTCCAATACGCTCTTCCCGGCAATGACCCGTCCGACCGGACATACCGCCATTACCATGAGCATTCCAGTCAGAAGGCCCATCACTCTAAAATGCGATCTTTCCATACCGTGCGTCTCTTATGCTGATGAATATACGACAAAAAGATGGTAACTCCCAAAAAAAATTGCCTGGCCGGGGCTAACAACAGTTGTTGCAAAAATGAGTGCAGGCTGACAGAGGCCACCAGCCCATGGATGGCCACGATCAAAACGAACAACATCAGCAGATACACCGGAGGCAGGGCCATGAGCACCGCCAGGGGCCCCAGGAAGCTAAGCAACCAATAGATCAACGCCACAGCGTGGCTACCCCCGAAAAATGCGGCGACACTGCGTGACATTCCGTAGAGAGCCTCTGGCAGGTTGTGATACATACGGCAGCGGATATCACTGTTTCCGGTCATACACTCCATCCTCAGTCCCAGCGATTTGAAAAGGCGGGCAATGGCAATGTCCTCTACCCGGATATGCTTTACCCGTTCGTGGGGCTGAACCTGCCGGTAGGCCTCCCCGACAAACAACATAAACTGTCCGTTGGCGGCACTTAGCGAAGTGCGGCGACTAATGCGGGTCAGCCGCATGGGCAACAGGGTGAGCAGAATGAAGTTCATCAGCGGAACCACCATCCGTTCACCCCAACGCACCATCTCCTGTTTTGGGAAGAGGGAGAGCAACTGCAACTGATGCCTCTTCAGATGAGCCAGGGCACTCTCAATGAGCCCCGGTCCCACCCGCACATCCGCATCTAAAAAAAGAAGATAGTTCCCATGCGCTTTCTCTCCCAGGCGGTGGCAACCGTATGACTTACCCAGCCATCCCGGTGGCAGGCCTTCCGAGTCGATCACCCCGAAACGGCTATCCGCCGCCATAAATTGCCTGGCCACCTCCAACGTGCGGTCGGTCGACCGGTCATTAAAGACCAGCACTTCGATGTTGTGATAGTCCTGATCGCGCAGATCACCCAACAACCGGGCGATGTTCCGCTCTTCATTGCGGGCAGGGATGAGCACCGACACCATCGGATGCGTTGAGATCTTCCCCCGCCTCAGCCGCGGTGACCAGATCCGGTTGATCAGCGCCACCAAAAAACGAACCGTATAAAACAGCAGGGTGATATAGGCCAGAATGGTTATCATCATAATCCCTTTATCGATAAATTCTTCTCTGCAGCCTCCACAAAAAAGCGGTTGTAATCCTGCTCCAGCTCCTTCAAACTCCGTCCCGCCGGATCATACGCCTGGTAAT
>CAZILU010000096.1:8801-12386 GCA_964540165.1 uncultured Mariniphaga sp. | reverse complement strand
TGAAGGAGGATAGTGCCGGAGTTGCCCGTCATCATGATATCAGCGATGATGTCCGGGTTTTTCCCCGTGCATTTTTATTGCCTTCACGGGGAAAGCAGACGGTACGGTTTCAGGTACTTCCCCGCCAGAAGCGGCCCGACAGGATGTACTGGACCCGGGTAATCATAACTTCGGGAGTAGCATCGGGAGATTTGGAGTCGGCATTGGGCGAAACAGCTATTGGTACCCGGGTCTCTTTTCTTTTCAGGCAGAATATTCCGCTTTTTTATCGAAAGGGAGCGGTGTTAACGGGATTGCAGATCACCGATGTTCAGATGATTCCGGAAAGCAGGAGACTGGTGGCAATAGCCCGTCTGCAATCAACGGGAAATGCACCATTCAACGGTTCGGTAACATTTCGGTTGCATCAATCCGATGGCCGGATCGTTGCTGAACAAAAAAGCAGCAGTGTGATCTATTTCAATACCGTTCGGCGATTCGAGCTTCTCCTGCCGGCAGAGACACTGCCGCCGGGCAGATATTCGGCAGAGCTCTATTTTGAAACCAGTCGCCGCGATGTTCTTCCTGCCGACCTGGTGCAGGCGGAACCGGTACGATATGTTACGGCCATACAAATCGAGTGACAGGGGATCCGTATGGCTGTTTGTCAAGTCCGTATCAGTGAATAATATCTGAACCGTCAATTGTGAAAAGAACGATTCATATCCGTTGTGCAGGGGATCGATGGCTTCGGCGGGGACTGCTGTTGTTTTTTGCGGTAGCATCCCTGCTGACGGCTGCTCAGGATGAGCCATTTATGTTGACCTTTCGGCACCCCGATGCAGGGAGCTGTTATGTGCCGGCCGTTCTTCGCCGTGGTCAGGTCTGCTTGCCCGTGGGTGATCTTTTTCGACTGTTGGAGATCCCCATTGAAACGGGCAGCCGGCCAGGTCGAATATATGGTACATTCCCGGAGAACAATCCCTGGGAGATCTCCTCGGAGGGCTGTCTCTTTTTTGTGGAAAAAAGGTTTTATCCTTTCTCTTCCGATGATATTTGCATGGAAAATATGGATGTTTTTCTGAAATCTTCACTTTTCGAAACGTTGTTTGGCCTTTCGATCGAGATCGATCTGACCTCTTTACATATGATTTTGAGGAGTGATCACCCGCTTCCGGTGGAGTTACGAAGGGAGCGTAACCGTAAACGACGTGAATTGACCGCTTTGCCGGACGATTCTGTTGGCTATCCCGTTCTTTTTCCCCGGATATGGCATGTGTGCCGGTTGGGTTTACTGGACTATTCCGCAGGCTTCACCGTTAATGACCTGGGTGGAAACGTCAACTGGCAGGCCACCGGGGCAGGAGAACTGTTGGGAGGAGCCGTTCAGGGGAGTATGTACGGTTTTTATAACCAAAATGTGAAGTCAGTCAGATTGGGTAATTTACACTGGCGTTATTCGCTTCCCGAGAATCAGTGGATTACACAATTCACAGCGGGTCAGCTTCATGCCACCGGCTTGTCGGGTTACCAGTTGATGGGATGGGGATTTACGAATGAGCCTGTGGTGCCGAGGCGCAGATTTGATACCCGGGTGGTGACGGGTGCAACCGTTCCCGGATCGGAGGTGGAGCTCTACGTAAATCGGAAACTGGTTGGGTATGCCGATGCAGATACGTCAGGCTGCTACCGGTTTGAGTATCCGTTGCATTATGGGGCTACCCGGGAAGAGATCCGGCTTTTTACACCCGCCGGGGCCACCGTTAACCGGGAAAAGGAGATCCGGGTATCGTACCGCTTTTTACCGAAAGGAACCGTGACCTACCACCTGCAGGGAGGATGGATGATGCAAGGAGTTGGTGAGGTCCCGGAGGATGAAATTGTGGTGCATGGAGACCTGGGATGGGGCCTTTCGGACGGGGTAACGATTACGGCCGGGAGTGACCATTTTGCTGCCTCCCGGGAAAATTATCTGTATGGTGCTGTGGATGCCCGCCTATTCGATCAATACCTGTTGCACGCCGATTACGCTCCAAAAACCCGCTGGCGGATCCATGGAGAGGCTAACTGGCCCGGGAACAAGAGTGCCTATGTTGTCGTAACCGCGTTGGAAGGCAGAAGCCGGTATAACCTGTCCAGGCTTCAACGCAGCATTACCGGAGGTTTTTTCCTGCCGGCGATCGTTTTTAAGCGTCACGCCGGGTTTCGAATGGATACAGACCATCAGCTATTTAATGATAAGCGACAATCGGCCGGTACACGAATCGATCTTTATACCCGTACTTCGCAAATGAACTTCCACCTCAATGTAAATGAACGCTTACTATGGAACAGCAGTGGCCGGGTTCAACTGCGCCGCAGTTTGATGACTGCAGCAGTGGCCGGAACATTCAGAAATCCATGGGGCAGATCCGGACCTGTCAGGCATCTGTTTCTTCGGGTTCAAACGCAGTATGATTTTTCAGATCAGCGACCCGCCGCCGCCGGATTGATGCTGATCAACAGCCTTACCCGTGCCATCAGGCTTCAGATGGAGGCTGACTATCAATTCCGTTTTAAGAAGTGTTTTTTTCAGGCATCCCTTGCGGTTGATCTGCCGTTTCTACGCGCTACTTCGTTGTATAACAGTCGGCTGAAAAGTCATCAGGTGGTGCAGCAATTTAGCGGATCAGTGGCATTCGACGCGGAAAATTCACGTTGGCAGGCGGGAAACAGACATCAGTCCGGTCAGGGAATGGCGTCCATTCGGATGTTCATCGATTCAGATGGCAACGGAATCTACTCTGCGGGTGAAGAGGTCGTTCCCTGTCATGCTGTTAAGATCTTTCCGGGGGCCAGACAACAACCGGGGCCGGATGGAATCCTGCGGATCACCCGGCTACAATCTTATTGGCAGTACCGGGTTGAATTACCGGAAGAAGCCTGGGACAATCCAACCCTGGTGCCCCCGTTTTACCAGTTCTCTTTTATTGCCGACCCCAACCAGTTCAAGGCTATCGATATTCCTCTCAGCCAGACCGGCGTAGCTGAGGGTATCGTTTGCCTGAAGAAAAACGGGGAAAATAGAGAAGGTACCGGTGGAATTCGCCTGATACTCCGGGATTCGACACGAAAGTCAACAAGGATTTTGCGCACTTTTTATGATGGCCGCTTTTATGCCATGAACCTGCCCCCGGGTGCGTATACCGTTGAAGTGGATCCGCTGCAAATCGCCTCTCTTGAGGCCTCTTGCCAGCCAGATAAAATTCATTTTATCATCAAGCCACTTCCTGAAGGAGATTATATTTCCGAATTGAACTTGACATTAACAATAGATCGGTGACATCGGCCTGATCACCGGATCAACCCTGTTTAATTCAGGTTTTGTATCATGGTATAATTTTTCAGATAATGTTGTATTTTAGTCGTCATTATTCATAAAAATTTTCTGTGATGAAGATAAGTAGTCTGTTGTTGGCTTTTTTTTTAGGGGTTGTTTCTGTTTCATGGGCCCAGGAAGATTTTGGGGTGTATCGGATGAGTGAGTTTCGGAATCCTAAAAGCCGGATGATCATTCGAGTTCCGGAAGTAGATGGATTTCAGGTATTGAAATGCGATTTCCATACC
>CAZILU010000096.1:0-8791 GCA_964540165.1 uncultured Mariniphaga sp. | reverse complement strand
ACGGTTTTTTCTGATGGCCATGTCTGGCCGTTAGTCAGGGTACAGGAAGCCTGGCAGGAGGGATTGGATGTGCTTGCTATTACGGATCATGTTGAATATACCCCTCACGAGGAGGATGTAAAGGTAGATCATAACCGTTCATGGGATTTAGCCCGTGGAAATGCCGCCGAGAACAACCTGATACTGATCAAAGGAACGGAAATTACCCGTAATACCCCGCCGGGACACTTTAATGCGCTGTTTACTGGAGATGTATCGGGCTATATTGATGAACGGGGTGATGATCTGGATGCCGAAGCGATTGAAAAAGCTGTTGAACAAAATGCATTTATCTTCTGGAACCACCCCGGTTGGAAAGCAAGTACCATTGAAGGGTCGTATGAATGGATTGATTTTGTTGATCAGGTGAAGAGATCGGGTAATCTGCATGGTATTGAGGTGTTTAATGGTTTTGGATTTCATAAAAAGGCGCTCGATTGGGCTGTGGAGCATAATCTGACCGTGCTTGGAAATTCGGATATTCATAACCTGGTGGCACACGACTATCGTTTGGGAGCCGAAGTCCATCGCACCATGACGCTGGTCTTTGCCCGCGAACGTTCACCCGAATCGGTCCGGGAGGCGCTGGAAGCCGGCAGAACCGTTGCCTGGGCGAGTAAATATCTTGCCGGGAAAGAGGAGAACCTTAACCGATTGGTTGATGCCTGTATCGAGATCGGACCCCGGTTCCATTCCAATGGGAAAACAAACTATTACGAGATCAAAAATAACAGTGACCTCTATTTTGAATTGGAGTTAACGGAAGGCAAAGGAACCGGAAAAATTACCCTTTATCCAAATTCGGCACAAATTCTTTTTGCCGGTGAGGGGCAGCAAGATATTACCTATGAAGTGGTAAATGCCTTTATTGGAAGTGACCGTCATTTGAAAACAACATTTTCTCTGCTCTCAAAATAAGATAAAAAAACGCCGGTCGAGAGACCGGCGTAAATCGTTTGTTGGTAATACCTGAGTTGAGCACTTACTTGCCTCCGCAGGCAGATGCTTTTTTTGCCTTATCGGCGCAACCTTCCGCTTTGGCAGCTTTGGCTTCACCACATCCGGCAGCTTTAGCTTCACCGCATCCGGCAGCCTTGGTTTTTGTCTCTGCACATCCTTCAGCTTTCGCTTTTTTGGGCGCTTCTTTGGTTGCATCACTTTTGGCAGCCTTGTTGTCGTCGGCAACTACCGTTACTTTCGACTTCTCATCAACCACCACTTTGGCTTCAACTGTTGATACCGATAAACCGTAGGCTATGACCAATGCAAAAATTAACAATACTTTTTTCATTTTCTTAAATTTTAACGTTGTTTAATAAATAATGGTTTCAAACTATTCATGATGCAATATTAAGAAAAAAAACAATACAACAAATGTATATTAATACTTTTTTGTCTTAAATTATTAATTTTTTATTTAACCAACTGTTTGTCAGTCGGGTGAAAAATCAATTTTCGGTATGTTAAGAGAAGGGATGGGGGATGAGATCAGGAGAGCCGGATCACTGGCTATGGATAAAAGCGGGGACTACGGTAAGCATCAGGTAGCCCCAGTATTGCGGTACAGAATGGTCGCCACCTTTCAGAAGCTCCATACTCTCGCCAGCCAGCATGAGTGACCAGCCGGCGCTGAGGGAAGCCATAGGCCGGAGCGCATAAGTGATGCCCAGATCGATTTCGGTTCCCAGGTATTTTTTTGCCTCGGCCGATATTTTTCCGGCCGATGAGAAGTAGTGGATAGAGCCTTCCCATGCGGTTTTCTCTTTTTGGTAGTTATAGGATAGCCGCAGGTCATTTAATCCGACCGAGTTGATATGGTTTCCTACATAGAAGTAGTCCATATAGCCGTTAAACTTATGGTTGGTGCCGAAATATGGATTAAAGGCATAAACGTTATCGTTTTTATCGTAGCTATTTCCTGAAAGGTGTTCCCAGGCGGCAGAAAGTCCGTTTTTCAGTGATGCCTCCACCATCAGGTTTAATGCACTGACATTTTTTCCGGTACTGTTTTTTCCGGTTTGGAAATAGAGATTACCAGCTAATGTGACAGGGGCTGCTTGTTGGGAAATTCTGCCTCCGATGGTTTGAGTATAGCGGGTGATTTGTCTGTCGGTAGTTTTGAATGTTGCTGCCCCGTTGTTAAGAAAGAGAAGGCTTAGGGTTGTTTTATCCCATTTTTTATTGAACCAGAGGAACTGCAAATCTTTATAGGCATCGGGTCCGGTATAGATATTGGTTTTGGGATCGTTGTCTTCATGGTGGGCCACTCCCAGGTGAAGGTTAAATTCATGCTCCAGCTTTAGCAGGGCCAGGTCGTGTGACCGTGCTTGTTGCGCCCAGCCTACGTTGCCAAAGATCCGGTGATCGTCGTATATCAGTTCTTGTCGTCCGACTTTCAGTGACAGGTGGTGGGTCAGCAGGATCTCTGCCCATGCTTCATGGATGGAGGCGGCATTGTTTTCATTTCCAACCAGTTGCGGTTGACTGCCCCAGATGCGGACATCCTGCAGGACCAGCCGGGTTTTCAGCCATTCGGTTTGGTATGCTGCATTCAGCCGGGTACGCTGGCTGGTTACGGCAGAGAGTTCCTGCTCCGGTTCGGCTAACGATTGGTATCCGTGGCTGAATTCGGTACGGGGCCGGAACTCTCCCGACAGCGAGAACTGTGCCTTTACCTGTGGCAGACAGAAGATAGAGCCTGCCAGCAGGATCAGGAATTTATATCGTTTCATAACAGATTGGTTATGGTTAGTTGCTTATCTCTTCCATCCAGGAGGCCTCACGCTCGGCGGCCAGCTTATCCCATTCGGGAATCACGGTTTTCAGAAATTCTGCTTTTTCTGCGTTGAGTTTTTCCATGTCGAGGCCGATAAACTCCTGTGCTTTTTCTTTGGTAGAGATATCGGGATAGGGGATCTCCTGGTTGTGTCCCAGATCTGCCATCAGGCGGGCCAGTTTGATCCGGGCCTCCTGCGCGATGGAGATACCGTTGGCGATGGTGCGTCCGATCTCAACCGGTGAGTGGAAGGATCCTCCGTGCGTAGCCGCGGCATAATCCCAGCGCCATTGGGCACGCCGGATTCCCTGAAGGATGTCATCCATTTGTGGTTCGGCAGCCCCCAGTTCCCAGGCTTTTTTTGCTTCCACATGGGCTCTCACCAGCAGTCGCTCCAGCTCGTCCCGGTTTTCGATGATCCGGTCCTGCCGTTCATAGACATCCTGAACCAGGTTTTCGGCCTCTTCGCGGTGGCAAACCTGGCAGGAGTTGGCTATATTATTCAGTGGCGACTGCATTTTGTGATCGGTGAATTTTTGACCTCCTTCACTCATATACGGCATATGGCAGTCGGCACAGGCCACGCCTCTTTTGGCATGGGTACCCGTCATGTAAACTTCGTAATCGGGGTGCTGTGCTTTTAACATAGGGGCTTTGCTCAGGGCATGGGTCCAGTCGCTGAATCCTGCCTGATCGTAATAAGTCTCCATCGCTTCGGCCGTAAATCCGTTATCCCACGGGAAGGTGAGGTATTGGGCACCTTCGGCAACTTTCTTGTTGAAGTAATACTCAACATGGCACTGGGCACAGACAAGGCTTCTCATCTCCTGGTATCCCGACTTATTGACATCTTTTCCCATGCGTGCAAAGGCTTCAGAAAGTGCCGGCCGGGAGACGCGCAGGTTCATGGTCTTTTCGTCGTGGCAGTCGGCGCAACCGATGGGATTGACAATTTCATGCCCCAATCTCGACCAGTTACCGGTATAAAATGCCGTAACCCCCTCCTGGCTCATGATTCGTGGTACATCGGGGCTCTTGCAGGTCCAGCAGGTGGTCGGCTGCATTTCCGGTGTGTTCTCTTTCGGGGCGCCGGTTCGCAGAATGTTGCGCACATCGTCAATCGCGTAATAGTGACCCCGGCCCTGATTATACTCTCTGGAGAAGGCGTAACCCGCCCACAGAACAACCATGCGCGGAGACTCCTCTAACATGTCGACCCAGCCATTGCCATTGTATTTGCTTCGAAATGAGGTGTCGGCGGTACCATAATAGGATTGAAACTGCCTGGGATAGTTTTGGCCCCAGATCTCATTGCGGGGCTCAAAAGGCTTAACCGGCTTTAACGGAACATTGACAAAAGTGGCCTCCATACGGCGCTCAACAATGGTTGAAGCCAACAGTCCCAGCAGAAATACCACCACCACCGTTGCAGCAAAAAACACCCACGCAAGCCACGGCCGTTTCTCAAAAATTTTTTTCTTTTCGTTCATTTCGTTTGATTTATTATTTTTTTATTTTAATCCATTGGGGAATCGGGTTTTGAAGCAGGGGAACACGCGCATCGGGAACACTTGACAGACTGTTGACCCGGCCGTGTGGAACCTCCCGGTGACACTCCCAGCATTTGCGATCGGTACGGTGTACTGCATGATCGGCAACCGATGCCGACAGCTTCGGATCGACCAGCAAATCGTTATGGCATCGGACACAGTTTTGATGCACGGCTCCGGCTCCCTCCTCCTTAATAAAGATCACCTGAGGCTCGCGCCGCAGAGTAAAAATAGTCGCATGCCGTAATCCGTCCTTTGCCTTGAAATAGTAATGGTTAAGTATATTGTTGTGTGGAACATGACAGTCGTTGCAGTTGGTCCATTCCCGATGGGAACTGTGCTGCCAGGTCGCATACTGCGGAGCCATAATGTGGCAGTTGATGCAGGTTGTCGGATCATCGGACAGATAGGAGTGCGCTTTGGATATGTATAGCGTAAACAGCCCAATTCCTATAAAAATAGCAGAAGCTGTCATAACCGGAAGCTTCCATTTTGGCGGCGGCAGTATTGATTTAAGCATAGTTTTTAATTCGATTACCAAACATTCCAAAATTATTAATTATATACAACTAAATTGTAATAGATGTTACAAAGTGAGTGGAATTTTTCAAGAAATGGTTGCTATTTAAAATGATCCTAAATTAGATTGATCTGATGGTGCCCTCTGGCCTTAAATCTTAGTCGCTTTTTCGTTGAAAACAGAATAGATGGATCTATCATACAGGGCATTGGAAAGGGGAGGAATCAAATTTTTTTTCTGGTTTTGAAAAGAGGCAAGAGTGTCAATTTTAAGAATATATGGCCCGATTGTTTACGGTTTATAAATAACCTTTTATTTTTGTTTGAAATTTGAAATAATAGCTGATAATTTTTTTACAGGGAATTATTTGGCGTAAAAGAGATTAACGGATAGAAAAAGGAGCGATGATTTGGAACGAACGAATTGAATGTGCATCACGCGATGAGATGGAGGCGGTGCAGAGTGAACGGCTGATTCAGACCGTTCAACGAATCTATCACAATATACCTGCTTACAGGGCAAAGATGCAGGCCTTGGGTCTGTTGCCGGGTGATATCCGGCATATATCCGATTTAAAGCATCTTCCTTTTACGGAGAAAAGTGATTTGCGTGATAACTATCCTTTTGGCATGTTTACCGTACCGATGAGTGAGATTGTTCGCGTTCATGCCAGTTCCGGCACAACCGGCAAGCCGACGGTCGTGGGGTATACCCGTAATGACCTTCAAATGTGGGCTGAAGTGGTTACGCGTGCACTTTGTATGGCCGGTGTTCACCGGAGTGACATTGTGCAGGTTGCTTATGGTTACGGGCTTTTTACCGGCGGGCTGGGATTGCATTATGGTACCGAAAACCTGGGGGCCACGGTTATTCCCATTTCAGGAGGAAATACGCAGAAACAGATTCAGCTGATGCAGGATTTTGGCACTTCGGTTATTGCCTGTACCCCTTCGTATGCCCTTTTTCTGGCTGAGGTGATGCGGGAGTTGGGAATTGCTCCTGAGGAACTCAACCTGCGGGTTGGCATTTTTGGTGCTGAGCCCTGGAGTGAGCATATGCGTCGCGAAATTGAGGCACAGTTGAGGCTGAAAGCCATCGATATTTATGGCCTGAGCGAGGTTGTTGGTCCCGGAGTCTCCTGTGAGTGTGAGCATCAGGCAGGCATGCATATCAATGAAGATCATTTTGTTCCGGAGATTATTGATCCGGAAACCCTGGAGCCGCTGCCACCCGGATCGTTGGGCGAATTGGTTTTTTCGACGGTTACGAAAGAGGGGATACCCATCCTTCGTTACCGGACGCGCGATCTTACCCGGTTGATTTATGATAAGTGTGCATGTGGGCGGACCCTGGTTCGGATGGAGAAATGCACCGGTCGTTCCGACGATATGTTAATTATTCGGGGCGTGAATGTGTTTCCGTCACAGATCGAAAGCGTGTTGTTGGAGATGAGTGAAACCGAGCCTCACTATCTGATGATCGTTGAGCGTGAGGGGTCGCTCGATGTGCTGAAGTTGCTGGTGGAGGTGCAAGAGCAGTTTTTTTCTGATGAAATCCGTCAGTTAGAGGCGTTGCGTAAAAAGATTACCTCGGCCATCCATGGAACGCTGGGAATCTCAGCCGAAGTGAAACTCGTTGAGCCAAAGACTATTGAGCGAACAGCCGGAAAAGCAAAAAGAGTTATTGACAATCGAAAAATATAGTGTGATGAAGACAAAACAAGTTTCGGTTTTTTTGGAGAACAGGTCGGGCCGGCTGAATGAGGTGGCCCGGATTCTGGGAGAGGCAGGGATCAATATCTCTGCTTTTACCGTAGCCGATACGTCCGATTTTGGTGTCTTGCGGTTGATCGTTTCAGATCCGGAAAAAGCCTGTGAAGTGTTGAAAGAGAATCAGTTTTCTGTTCGAACCACCGATGTGGTGCTGGTAACCAGTTCCAACAGTCCCGGAGCTCTCTCCCTGATGTTGAAAATTGTCAGCGACGAAGGTATCTTCATCGAATATCTTTATGCCTTTTCGATGAATGACGATAAGGCCGTGATTGTTATGCGCCCGACCAATATTGAAAAGTGCCTGAAAGTGATGGAAGAACACCGGGCCGATTTGCTGAGTGAAAATGGAAAATTATCGCTTGAATATTAACAATGCCGGAGTCGAATGGATCGGAGAAGTTTCATTTCAACAGAATTTGTATATTTGAAAACCATTTAAAACGGATTAATGAAGCGGATAGCTGTGCAGGGAATTGTCGGATCTTTTCATGAAGATGCGGCCAGAAGATATTTTAAAGGAGAGATTGATGTTGTTGAGTGCAAGTCATTTACCAGCGTTTGTAAATTGATTGATACCGATCAGGTTGAATATGCCGTGATGGCTATTGAGAATTCAATTGCCGGAAGTTTGTTAAAAAACTACCAGTTGATTCGTGATTATCATCTGAGGATCATTGGAGAGATCTACCTTCATATACAGTTAAACCTGATGGCTGTTCCCGGAGTTAAGGTGAATGATATTACCGACATCTATTCGCACCCGGTAGCTCTGCAGCAATGTGTTGAATATCTGGAAAAATATTTTCCCGGGGCAGAGCTGCACGAAGGTATGGATACAGCCAGTGCCGCGCGGTTTATTGAAGAGGAGCGCCCGGAGCATGCGGCTGCCATCGGGAACCTGCGCTCGGCCGAGCTCTATAACCTTCATATTTTGGAAAGAGGCATTGAAACAAACAAAAAAAACTACACCCGGTTTCTGATATTAGCCAAGCATGGTAATCCCACGGAGAGAGCCAATAAAGCCTCTCTCTGTTTTGAGGTAGGACATTTTCATGGCGCTTTGGCCCGGGTTCTCAATGTTTTCGCAGAAAACAAGATCAATCTTGATAAGATTCAATCGGTGCCTGTGGTTGGTAAACCCAATGAGTACACCATTCATGTGGATGTGGAGTGGGAGCAGGTAGAAAATTATGAACGGGCCATTCATCAGGTGTTAAAGCAGGTGTCCAGTTTGGCGATCTTGGGTGAGTATGAACGAAGTGATCTTACGATGCACGATCAGTAATCAGAAAATAGGTAACATTATGAAGAAAATTGCAATATTTTTCGGACCTCTGGATGGCGCTGTTCACAAGGTAGCGACAAAAATCGAACAGCTTATAGGCACAGATCATGTGGCGCTGGTACCCGTGAAAGATGCCAGGGCTGCCGACCTGGAAGGCTACGATAAGATGATTTTTGGCATCTCAACGGTGGGAAAAGAGACTTGGGATGCGGCATACAATAACGCCGACTGGGCCAGGTTTCTTCCTGAAATAAGCAAAGCCCGGTACGAAGGGAAAACGATTGCCATTTACGGATTGGGTGATCACATCACCTATGCGGCAACCTTTGTGGATCACATGGGCGTTTTGGCAAAGGAGCTGGTAAAAAATGGCGCTGTATTGTCCGGTGCTGTTTCGACCGATGGGTACACCTTTGATCATTCGGAGGCCATTGTCGATGGTAAGTTTGTCGGTTTGCCTCTGGACGAAGATTTTGAACCTGAATTGACGGATATCCGTATAAAGCAGTGGATTGAACAGCTTAAGCCGGTGTTTGAATTTTAAATTGACGGGAGTCACCGGGAGAGAGGGTGATATAATCTGAGTATTGAAAGCCGGAAGAAGCGGAAGCTTCTTCTTTCTGTTTTTTTGAATTTGGATTCAAGAATATGAAAATGATGGAAAATTCACCATTCAACAGGGATGTTATCGATCAGAAAATCAAGGAACTGAGGATCGCCAATCCGGGGAAAGCCACCATTCGTGAATTGGTTGCTTTGGTCAATGCCGTCGAAGAGGAGACCGGTCAACGGTTTATCCGCATGGAGATGGGCGTTCCCGGACTTCCCCCGGCGAAAGTTGGTGTAGCG
>CAZILU010000095.1:0-12596 GCA_964540165.1 uncultured Mariniphaga sp. | reverse complement strand
ATCGTTTTACCGTTTTGATATTCTCTTGGTCTTCCGGTTTATAGGTTGCTTTTGGGATGTACCCATCGCTGCGGTTTAGCCATTTTCCTTTAGTAATCCTGTTTTCAAGATTGGATGACTGAGCTGAAGCAGATAATGAAAAAATCAGGGCACTAAAAAAAAGAAACAATAAAAATTTTGTCTTCATTTGAGTAATATTCTTAGGGGTTAACTGATTTCAAAAAGCAAGTCATCCTGCTGAACAATATCACCTACATTTACTTTAATTGCAACGATCTCACCACCCTTGGAGGTTTGTATCTGATTTTCCATTTTCATCGCTTCCATTACCAGCAGATTCTGACCCTCGGTTACTTTGTCGCCAACAGAAACGTTAATTTTCAATATGGTGCCGGGAAGCGGGGACAAGACCAGGTGTTTCCCCTGACTGTCACTTTTTCTGATTTGGCCTTCACCGGGAAGCTTTTCAACCGGCTTACGTACCAATCGGGGTGTTTTTGTTGTTTTTACTTCATTGTGCAGAAGCACTTCGTATCGGGTCCCATTCACATCCACCTCGGCAATATTGTCTTCAATGTCTTTAATGTGAACTTCATAATCACTACCGTTTATGGTAAATTTATATCTCTTCATTTGACGATCCCCTTTATTTTATTTTTTCTCAATGACTTTTTGAATTTTTCTGTATGTTTTTTTTGCCGGAAATTGTCTGATTTTAAGTGAACCTTTTCTGGCGATTACTATGGTTATTTTGGCCAGTTTTGGGTTACGCTATAGATTTTTGAACTCCATGGCGAGTAACTTTTGCGAACCTTTTTAATGGTCAGGACATTACTCTCTTTGTCATGTAAATCATTAAAATAGAGATGGAATGCCAGACTAATAGCCGCAGTGACATTGGCTTCGATTGGCTCAGCTGTTTTTTTTGCCGCTTCAACATTTTCAGGACTTTTTTTCTTAAAGGAGAATTTCAAATTGATGATTTGCGGCATTTTCGTAAACAGAAATGCAAGCAGGGCAAGGGCCAGAATTACAATTCCAAAACCGATGATCGAAACGGTAAAACCAAAATCAAAATGACTGACTAATAAACAAGCAAGTAGTTTCATGTTTGAATCATTTTAAAGTGGAATATTGGAGTGTTTTTTAGGCGGATTAATCAGTTTTTTTGTCGCCAGCGACTGCAATCCCCGAATAATTCTAAATCGGGTGTTTCTGGGTTCAATGATATCGTCAATGTATCCATAAGCTGCTGCTTGGTAAGGATTTGCGAATTTTTCGTTATATTCAGCTTCGTGATCGGCAATAAATTTAGCCCGCTCTTCCGGATTTTCAATTTCGCTTAATTTTCTTCCGTGAAGTACTTCCATGGCACCTGAAGCCCCCATGACAGCAATTTCGGCTGTTGGCCAGGCATAGTTAAGATCTCCGCGCAACTGTTTACACGACATTACATCGTGTGCTCCTCCATATGATTTTCGCAGGGTAATGGTAATTTTTGGTATGGTTGCCTCTCCATAAGCAAACATTAGTTTTGCTCCGTGGATGATGATGCCTCCATACTCCTGCTTACTTCCCGGAAGGAAACCAGGCACGTCGACCAGCGTGACAATTGGGATGTTAAAGCTGTCGCAGAAACGAACAAATCTTGCCGCTTTTCGTGATGCTTCAATATCGAGTACTCCGGCTAAGTAATTGGGTTGATTGGCAACAATGCCAACGGGTTGACCATCGAATTTAGCAAACCCTACCACGATATTTTTTGCGTAGTTGCGGTGGATCTCCAGAAATTCTCCCTGATCAACGATCGTAGTAATCACATCAAGCACATCGTAAGGCTGATTTGGATTTTCGGGAATAATTGTGTTGAGCGAGTCTTCCAGGCGGTCAATCGGATCGGTGCATTCTGTAGTGATGGGATCTTCCAGGTTGTTTTGCGGCAAAAAGGTGAGTAGTTTTCTGATTAGCATCAAACCCTCTTTTTCATTCTCAACCAGGAAGTGTGATACACCCGATTTAGAGGCGTGTACTTTTCCACCGCCCAGCTCTTCAACGGAAATTTCCTCACCGGTTACGGTTTTTACCACTTTGGGTCCGGTAACGAACATATAGGAGTTCTGTTCTGTCATCATGATAAAATCGGTCAGGGCCGGAGAGTAAACGGCACCGCCGGCACAGGGGCCGAAGATCGCCGAAATTTGCGGAATAACACCGGATGCCAGAATGTTTCGTTCAAAAATTTCAGCATAACCGGCCAAGGAGGTTACGCCTTCCTGAATGCGAGCTCCACCCGAATCGTTGATGCCAATTACCGGGGCTCCGGCTTTCATTGCCATATCCATCACTTTGCAAATTTTTTGGGCAAATGTTTCCGATAAGGAGCCGCCAAATACGGTAAAATCTTGCGAAAAAACATAAACAACCCGGCCATCAATGGTTCCGTGACCGGTCACCACTCCATCGCCAAGGAATTTCTTTTTTTCCATTCCAAAATTGGTACAGCGGTGTGTTACGAACATATCAAACTCCTCAAAACTACCTTCGTCAAGCAGAAGTTCGATTCGCTCGCGCGCAGTAAATTTCCCTTTACGATGTTGCGCCTCCATCCGGTCAATTCCACCGCCCAACCTGGCCTCTTCGCGCAGGTCAATCAGTTTTTTTATTTTACTCTGGGTACTCATGGTATATAAATTTTTTACGCTTTGCCACATATCTCAGTTAAAACACCCAGGGTTGATTTGGGATGTAAAAATCCGATGTTCAATCCTTCGGCTCCTTTTCGTCCTTTTTGATCGATCAGCCGTACACCTTTTTCTTCCAGCTCTGTCAGCGATTGGTTGACATCGTCGACGGCAAAGGCCAGGTGGTGGATGCCCGGTCCCTTCTTTTCGATAAACTTACCAATCGGACCTTCCGGATCGGTCGATTCCAGCAGTTCGATTTTTGTCTGACCAACCATGAAAAATGCAGTTTTTACTTTCTGGTCAGCTACCTCCTCAATGGCATAACATTTCAAACCCAGCATCTCTTCATAAAATGGAATTGCTTCCTCGAGGCTGTTTACGGCTATCCCAATATGCTCAATATGTGAAATATTCATGATTATGATATTATGTATTTTTAATTAATCTGAACTATTCGTTCTGATCCCACACAAAGTGAAAGTGTGGTCCAAACCGATCAAAGGCAGCTTTATCAAGCTCTTCCTGATGGTCGGGATGAGCGATTGAGATGATCAGTTTAGCTCTGTCCTGGAGGGTTCTTCCATAGAGGTTCACGGCTCCAAACTCGGTTACCAGCCAATGGATGTTTGCACGGGTGCTTACAACCCCTGCGCCCGGAGTCAGGATGGGTGCAATTTTGCTGACTCCCTTATTGGTTACCGAAGGCATGGCAATGATCGGCTTACCCCCCTTGCTGTAGGACGCTCCGCGTAAAAAGTCGATTTGTCCCCCAACACCGGAATAGAATTTGGTTCCGATGGAGTCGGCGCATACCTGACCGGTAAGGTCTACCTGCAGAGCTGAATTGATAGCTGTTACCTTTGGATTTTTTGCGATGATGTTCGCCCGGTTGGTGTAACTGACATCCTGCATGAGAACGCCCGGATTGTCGTTAATGAAATCGTAAAGTTTGGTCGATCCCATTAAAAAAGTGGCTACCATTTTCCCTTTATCTATTTTTTTGTTT
Source organism: uncultured Mariniphaga sp. (assembly GCA_964540165.1). Taxonomy (GTDB): domain Bacteria; phylum Bacteroidota; class Bacteroidia; order Bacteroidales; family Prolixibacteraceae; genus Mariniphaga. The sequence continues at coordinate 8,906 of CAZILU010000095.1, read as the reverse complement.
TTCCCGTTAACCACCCCTTTGTCAACCAATGGTAAAATGCCATCAGCAAACATCTCCGAGTGAACACCCAAATCCTTGTGATTTCCAAGCATCGTTAGCACTGCATTCGGGATGGCTCCAATACCCATTTGTAGCGTGGCACCATCTTCCACAAGCTCAGCAACATAACGGCCAATTTTGCGGTCGGTTTCACTGATCGGCCCGGGTGCGGCTGTGATGAGCGGACTGTCGTCTTCCACAAAGAGATCAATGTCGTTGATGTGAATCATGGCGTCACCAAATGCACGTGGCACGTTCGGATTGACAATGGCAATGACCGTGTCTGCATGTTCTACCGCCGCTAACGTGGCATCAACAGAGGTTCCCAGAGAGACAAAGCCAAATTTGTCGGGAACAGAAACCTGGATCATCGCCACATTTACCTGAAGGTATCCTTCTCTGATCAGCCGCTGGGTCTCCTGCAAAAATACAGGTATATAATCGGCATAACCTGCCTGTGTCTGCTTCCGGACATTGTGCCCTACAAAAAATGATTCTAACTGAAAAATACCTTCAAACTCCTGATCGGCATAAGGTGCCGGTCCTTCGGTGTGAATATGCTGGATCCTTACATTCCGGAACTCCTTGTTGTGACCCCGCTCACACATTGCCTGGATCAGCGGATGTGGTGTAACTGCCACACTGTGAAGATGAACACGATCGTTCGATTTGATAACCTTAACGGCTTCATTTGCAGTGATGAACTTTATACTCTTCATGGTTGTTTTGAAATAAAATAGGGTATTTAAATAAGGGCGCAAAGATATAAAAATATATCCTTACGGGTCTTTCGAATGGCATTATCGATCGTTCAAAAAGGAATGTAAAATTTATGTTAAAATTACCGAATACCTGTCATTTGTCCTGTTTAAAGTGAAGAATTCTTTAATAGCTAAACATACGAAAGTGCGATTCAGATAAAGTTTATTATTTTTATAGCAAATTAAAAATTTACAGATATGATAAAAGAAAAAGTATTAAAAGCGTTGAATGAACAGATCAATGCAGAGCAGTATTCTGCCCTGTTGTACCTGTCGATGTCGGCCTGGTTGGAGGAAAAGGGGTTGCCCGGTTTTGCCAATTGGATGTATGTTCAATACCAGGAGGAGTTGACTCACGCCAATAAAATTTTTAAATACGTGGTCGAAAGAGGCGGAAAAGCGACTCTGAAAGCGATTGAACAGATGCCGGTTGAGTTTGATTCTATCCTTAGCATCGTTGAAAAAACCCTGGAACATGAACAGCATGTTACGGCATTAATTAATAATTTGTTAGATATTGCTGTTGAAGAGAGAGACCATGCTACTCAGAGTTTCCTAAAATGGTTCGTCGACGAACAAGTGGAAGAAGAAGCGAATGTGACCGAGATTTTAGATAGTCTGAAATTGATTGATGTGAAAGGAAATGGATTGTTTATGCTTGATCGTGAACTTAGGCAGCGTACCTTTGTCGATGCGACTCAGGCAGAGTAATTTTTTTAGAATTCATTCAAATGGCTGCCTCTGGCGGCCTTTTTTTTTACTTGGGTATTGAAATTGAAGGGATAATTAATGACGAATAAAACAAAAATCATGTACATTTCTGAAGATGTACAAACCCGTTTCGAAAAACTCAGGGATATCTGCCGGATCTCCTGGGATGCACCATCGCTGGCAATGCTTGACGAAACGTTTCATTTTTGTTCCACGATCATTGGCGATAAGCAGTTTCAAACGGGGGAGTATATCCTGCATCATTCGCTGGAGGTAGCTACTATTATTGCCGAAGAGATAGGCCTGGAGTCTGATTCAGTGATTTCCGGACTTTTGCACAATGTTATGTATGCCGGTCTTAGTCGTCGGGTTACACGAGAGGAGCTTGAGGTGAAATTTGGCCCCACCATATACTCGATCCTGGAGGGAATGTCTAAAATAAATGCCCTGGGAACCGATACCGTTGAGCTTCATCCGGAGAATTACCGTAAATTGTTGATTGCATTGGCCGGTGATGTTCGGGTTATCCTGATAAAAATGGCTGACCGGTTGCAGGTGATGCGTAACCTGGGTATCTATACCAGTGAAGCTCAAAATCGACTTACCAACGAAACATCTCACCTGTATGCTCCATTGGCACATCGATTGGGGCTCTATTCCCTCAACTCTGAGCTGCTTGATCTCTGTCTGAAATATTTAAATTCGCAGGGTTACCAGTATGTCATGAACCGGTTGGCTGAAACCAAAACGGAGCGTGAAAATTTTGTTGCAGAATTTGTAAAACCCCTGGAAAAGACCCTTCGGGAGCGAGGATTTCGCTTTTCAACCAAGGCCCGTACAAAATCGGTTTACTCCATCTGGAATAAGATGCAGAAGAAACGGGTATCCTACGATGAGGTGATGGATCTTTTTGCGATTCGGATCATTCTCGATTCTATGCCTGAAAATGAGAAAACGGATTGCTGGATGGTCTATTCGATTGTCACTGAGCAATATCAGGCAAATCCGGAGCGTATGCGCGATTGGATCACCATTCCCAAGTCGAATGGCTATGAATCCCTGCATGCCACCGTGATGGGGCCGCAAGGCCGGTGGGTGGAGGTGCAGATTCGTACCCGACGAATGGATGAAGTTGCTGAAAAGGGATTGGCTGCTCATTGGAAATATAAGGGTGGCCGGGAGAATACCGGCTTCGATGCCTGGCTGACCGGAATTCGTGAAGTCCTGGAAAATCCTGAATTGAATGTGGTCGATTTTATTGATCACTTCAGTACCGATATCTACAACGATGAAGTTTTTGTCTTCACTCCAAAAGGGGATCTTAAAAAGATGCCGGCCGGATCTACATTGCTCGATTTCGCTTATGAAATTCATTCTCAATTAGGTGATGCGTGCGTTGGCGGGAAGGTCAACGGGAAAAAAGTGACCCTGAAATATAAATTGAAAAATGGTGACCAGGTAATTATTGATACCTCGAATAATCAAAAGCCAAAAATCGACTGGCTCGATTTTTTGGTTACATCCAAAGCTATCAGTCGGGTAAAATACAGCCTGAACGAAGAGAAAAAAAATCAGGCTTCTCAGGGAAGAGAGATTCTGGTTCGAAAGTTTAAAAATTGGAAACTGGAACTGAACGATGAAGCGATCAGGAAAATATTAAAAAAGTATGATTTTAAGCTGGCTGTTGAGCTATATGGTGAAGTAGCCAATGGAAAGATCGATCCGTTGGAGATAAAATCGCTTTTTACGGAGAAACCGGAGCCTGAATCTGCCCGAAAAAAACTCGAAAATTTGTTGCCGGTTAACGAAGTGAAAACTTTCTCCTTCGATAGTAACGATGATTTTCTTGTGATTGACCAGGATCTTCGAAATGTCAATTTCAAACTTTCTCGTTGTTGTAACCCGGTGTTCGGCGATCCGATATTTGGCTTCGTTACTATCCGTGAAGGAATTAAAATACATCGCGATACCTGTCCGAATGCAGCCCAGATGAAAATGCGATTTCCTTACCGGATTCTAAAGGCCCGGTGGAAAAACAGCGCCAGTCCGGGAGCCTTTCTTACCTCTTTGCATATTTCCGGTACCGATGAGGTGGGGATCATCCCGGAGATATCCTATATCATAGCGAAGGATACGGGAGCCAGGTTGAGATCCATCAATATTGATACAAAGCGGGGGAAGTTTGAAGGCGTATTGAAATTATCAGTCCATAACCTGGACCACCTGGAGTTTCTGATGGCAAAAATGAAAAAGGTCAACGGTGTCGTTTCGGTTACCAGAGGTGATGTCGGATAATCTGCTTAATTCACAGGCTGATTGCCTTCGATTTTGAAAGTTCATGGTTGCAGCAACTATTTTGTCCGGGTGAGTTGTTCTATTTAGTTGTGTGTCAATGTTGTATGTTGTATTTGTTTGATGAGTTTGTTGTTTGTAAAATTTTATGGCAGGATATTTGTTTGACAGGGGATACAATTAATTGTGATTGAATTTTATTTTTTTTAGATTTTTTGAGCATAATTACTATTTTTGACAACTCGTTACAAAATTGAGAAATTATTAGTTGAAAATTTTAAATGATAGTGAAATGAAAAATTTGTTTGTATTGATGGCTGCTCTCTTTGTGTCTGTTTTCTCTTTTGCACAAGATGCAGCAGAGAAAATTAACCAGGCCAACGAAGCCTTAAAGGCCGAGGATTTTGCCAAGGCTTTTTCGCTCTACGATGATGCGATGAAGAATCTGGGAGAAAATGTGGAGATTGATGACGCAATTAATTTTAATATAGGTTTTGCAGCCTATAAATCCAATAATCTGAAAGGAGCGATTGAATATTTCGATAAAGCTATTGCTGCAGGTGTGAATGTTCCTAAATCACATGAATACAAGGCTCTTGCCTATAACGATGCGAATGATTTTGTTAAAACCATTGAAAGTTATGAGCAGGCTATTGCCACCACTCCGGAAGGAGAGGACACAAACTCTTTGGTGTTTAATGCTGCGATTGCCGCCTACAAAGGTGAACTTCTCGACAAGGCTATTGCCTTTTTTGGCAAGAGTGCAGAGAATAATTACCGTGGAGAGACAGCCCTTTATTATAAAGCGGTAACCCTTCGCAAACAGAAGAAGGATGCTGAGTATAAAGCTACCCTGGAAGAGGGTGTTAAGAAGTTTCCCAAGGATGATAAGCTCACTAAAGCGCTGGCTGCCCAATATGTTTCCGATGGAAATGAGGTGTATAAAAAGGGTGTGGCAATTCTGACCGCTGCAAATCAAAAGGTAAACAGTGGGGCGATCTCAACGGCTGATGAAGCCTATACCGCTGAAGTTGACAAGGCTAAAGTGGAATTCAAGGCTGCTGTGGAGATCCTGGAAAAAGCGAAAGCACTGGATCCTTCGAATCAAAATGCCATTAAATTGGTCGAAGCCTGCAATGCCGTGTTGCAGTAATAAATAATAAAATATTTTATATCTGCCGTATGGGTTTTGCCCATACGGTTTTTTTTGCTTTTATTTCTGAACTTGTTTTGCCTGAGGATTTGCCGAATAACATTTTTTACAACATGAAATGTTTGGCATTAAGGAATTGGTTGTACTTTCGTTGAGAATATTAAGATCCGGATTATGGAAAAGTACATAAAAAGTTTTATTAAGAACATTACCTCATGCAATCTTGAAACCGGCGATTTCCCCGGGCCTGTGATAACCATTTCGCGTCAGGCCGGATGTTCTGCACAACGAATTGCTATTAAACTGTCCAAGATTCTTACCGGATATAGTTATATGTCAGATACCAAAACCGATGCAGAATGGCGTTGGGTTGATAAAAACCTTTTCGGCGATGTGGTCAGGCAAATTAGTGAGGAGATTCACGGGGAGGGGTATGATGATACTGAAGAGGCTCTGAAGATTCTGGAGCGGGTAGCTCAATCTTTTTCCAATGAAACGATCTATGACATTTCGGATCAACTGCTTATCGATATTTTCAAAGGCGTTGTATTTCGCTTAGCTATGAAAGGGCGCACCATTATTGTTGGTCGTTCTGCCGGAGTAATTTTGAAAGAGGTGCCGAATAAACTGAACATTCGCCTGGAGGCTCCGCTCGAGTGGAGGATCAACCGGGTGATGCAACTGAAGGAGATGAGTCAGTCGGCTGCAGCAGTTTATGTCATTGAAACCGATAAACGTAGAGATTCTTTCATCGAAAAGGTTGTCGGACGAAAAGCGAATAATGACGATTTTGATGTTATCTTTAATTATGCATCCCTGCAGGACGATGAGATCATCGATGCGGTCGTCAATATTTTACGAAATAAAAAAATCATTTCATACTACGACGATTTTTAATCTTGAACTTTTATCTTTGAAGATTTTAAAATCATAACAGAAAACCGATGATACACAGACGAAATTTTTTGAAATCTACGGCTGCTGTGGCAGCTGGAAGTATGATATTTCCATTTTCCTCTTGTTCCGGGCCTAAAGAGAAGGTAATTGGCTTGCAGTTATATACCGTTCGGGATAAACTGAATCAGGATTTTGATGGTACGTTGCAACGATTGGCCTCAATTGGATACAACTCGTTGGAAGCTGCCGGGTATAACCTGGCCGATGGAACTTTTTATGGTATGGCTCCCAATGTTTTTTCAGAAAAGGTTAAAGCGCTTGGAATGCCGCTCAACGGAAGCCATTCGGTATTTGAGTTAGTCGATGCAGAGAAGGTATTTACCAATGCCGCAGAAGCGGGATGTCCCAATGTAATGTATGCATACCTTCCGGAGGAGTTCAGACAAAATATCGATGGTTATAAAGCAACCGCTGAAAAATTTAATCAAATCGGAGAAGTTGGAAAGAAATTCGGAATTCGTTTTGGCTACCATAACCATGCATTTGAATTTGAACCAATGGGAGGTAAAAATGGAATGGAAGTGTTGATTGAAGAGACTGATCCCGCCCTGGTGACGTTTGAAATCGATCTCTATTGGGTTACCAGAGCAGGTCTTAATCCGGTCGATTTTATTAAAAAATACCCGGGGCGCTTTGAAATTTACCACGTGAAAGATATGGTGAAAAGTGAAGACATGTTCTTTGCTCCGGTTGGAACCGGTAGAATTGACTTCGAGCGTATTTTTGCCGTCAAAGATATTGCAGGAATGAAACTACTCTTTGTTGAACAGGATCGTTTTCGTGATTACGATCCGTTTGACAGCGTAGAGTTGAGCTATAACTACCTGGCGAATGCTTCCTTCGTATAGAGAGAACCGATCTTTTTAAGGATCTATACGATAAAAACGGATAGCGTTTTTACGATCATTTGTTTAACACAAATTGGTTTGCCCAACGGATGTATTGTTCCCAGTCGTAAGCGGTAACTGCATGGACTCCGGGCCTGATGTGATAACCTACCGTTTGATGAATTGGTTGGTTGAGTTCGGGCATTACATTGGTTGGGATTCCTTTTTTCCCATAGAGCTCGTAAACGGGTGTCGCATAAAAAGCGGACAGAAACTCGCCTTTGGGATCTGCCCACAAATCCTCCGCGGCACTGGCTACGTAGACCGGCCTTGGTGCTATAAGGGCTATTAGCTGATGTTGGTCAACCGGCAGCATAGACTCCCGTTCGTTGTAAATGTGGAAGTTCTTACAGAACCAGAAGGGGAAGTTATGGTTGATGCGGGCAACCGTTTCGCCAAATTGTCTTTTTGAAAGGGCTGCTCCGCCACATCCTGAATTGTTTGAAATGACACCGGCGAATCGCTGGTCTGTTACGCCGGCCCATAGGGCTGTCTTTCCAAGCCGCGAGTGACCGAATACAATAACTTTCGTCTCGTCAATCTCCGCATCCTCTTCAAAATAGTCCATGGCGCGACTCAGGCCCCAGGCCCATGCCGCAATGGATCCCCATTCATGATTCTGAGGCTCCTCCTCTCCTTTTTTGTAAAGGATCGGATGAACCCCGTCGGAAAAATCATCCCTGTCGGGATCAACTTCACAGTAAAAGATGGTTGCAATGCCATATCCGGCTTCAATGATCTTCTCAACCTGCCATGAATCGGTGCTTACACCCCTTGATTTTTCATTTAACTGATTGTTCGTTATACCATAGGTATCCCGATTGCGGGACCATGCCTCCGATATTTTTACGTTAACATCGTTAGTCACTGTGTGGTTTCCAAAAAAGTTGTAACCAATAAATAACGGAGCACGGTCAATATCTTTTGGTAAATAGATCAATATATTGAACTGTAGTGATTTGTCGTTTTTTTCAAAGAGAACATCGACCTGCTTTCGCCGTGCTTTACCCTCCAACGCGTTGCTACTCTCCTCAATCACTCTCCAGGAAGATATCCCCAGCTTACCGGGGACTTTCCCATAAACCTGGGAGGTGAAAAAATTGAGCAATTCAGGCCGGCGATCTTTCTCCCACTTTCGGATGCTGTTAATCTTTTTACCTTCAAAAGAGATCAACGGATCTGGCAGTTCAAATTTCGGAACTTTGCTCTCATCGTAATTAGGGGTAAATTTATATGTCTGTTGGCCGAACGCTAAATTGAAAATTGCCAGCATAGAGATTAAAAGAATTATCTGTTTCATACCACCGGAATTGAATTTGTGCCTTAAAGATATTGTTTTTTCTGAAGGTTTATGACGCTATCCCCGGAAAATCCGTTTGATTCTATTTTTTTGCCATAACTTTTAACCGCGTATTTTCGATCGAGATGGTCGCTGGCAAATCGAGTCGGCCGGGTTCCCCATCGTTGTGAAAGAGGAGCGTGGCTGACCGGATTATTTTTATCTCCCTGGCCCGGTATGATTTCACGAATGGCAGGTAAGGGATTACCCGGGTATAGAGGCCGACGCCCAATAATGGCAACCAGATTTTATAAAATGGATGCACCAGGATAACATCGATCAGACCGTCATCCATTTTTGCACGGGGAGCAATCTGTGCGTTGTTTCCAAATTGTGATGCGTTGGCAAAGGTAGCCATGAAGAGGTTTTTCCCGATGTGATGACCGTCAATCAACATTTCCGTTTCAAATGGTTTGAAACGGAAACTCTCCTGCAGTGTGAGTAGCAGGTATCGAAAGAATTTGCGATGTTTTAAGCGGTTCATACTGTCGGCAACCTGCGCATCGAATCCAATGCCACTGGTGCATAAAAACCAGTGGTCGTTAAATCGGCAAACATCAATTTCCCGTTGTTTTCCCTCTAACAGGATTTGACTGCTTTTCAAAAGATGCATGGAGATTCCCAACTCTCTTGCGAGTCCGTTTCCTGATCCTGCAGGCAGTATCCCCAGGGTGGCCGATGTACCTATAAGTCCCTGCGCCACTTCATTGACCGTTCCGTCACCGCCGACAGCCACTACCAGATGATAGCCCTGGCGCACAGCATCG
>CAZILU010000094.1:0-12764 GCA_964540165.1 uncultured Mariniphaga sp. | reverse complement strand
ATAGGTTGATTTGGTGGGGGATTCGGTGGTGATTTTGTGGTGATTTATGGTGATTAAGTGGTGATTGGAGATAAGAATGTAGGTGGTGGTTATCATTTGATTTGGTGATTAGAACCTCCGGAGGAGGTTCCATATCTATAGGAGGAATTAACATTTTTGCAATTTATTTTTGTTAACGTTTTGTGTTTATGGGATAATTACTTATTATTGAAGTATCAATTAACTAAAAAACAAGCTTATGAATGAGGAATTCTTTCTACGGAGAAGGTGTGTGATATTTCTATTCATGCTTTTCCCAATGATTCTTTTTGCTCAGCAGAATGTCACTTTACGTGGCAGTGTCACATCTGCTGAAGACAATCAGCCGCTTCCGGGAGCTACCGTTGTGGTTAAGAACACCACGATTGGTACTACGACCGATTCCAGCGGAAATTTTGAAATTATTGTGCCCGGAGATGCTCAGGTGTTAGTGTTTTCGTTCGTAGGGCTTCAAAGTCAGGAGGTTCCCATTTCGGGAGGAAGGGTTTTCAATGTGACTCTTGAGCCTGCCCCAGAAGACATCGAAGAGGTTGTGGTGGTGGCTTTTGGTACGCAGAAAAAAACCGATATGGTGGGGTCTGTCACCTCCATCAAGCCGGCAGAGCTGAGGGTGCCTGCAAGCAATCTGACCACCGCGCTGGCCGGTCAGGCGGCGGGGGTGATCTCGTATCAGCTGAGCGGTGAGCCGGGTCAGGATAATGCCAATTTCTTTATTCGGGGGGTTACCTCCTTCGGAACAGGAAAGGTGGATCCGCTGATTTTAATCGATGGCATTGAGCTGGGCGTTACCGAGATGGCCCGTTTGAGGCCCGACGATATCGAGAGCTTTACTATTTTTAAAGATGCTACCTCCACGGCATTGTATGGTGCACGCGGTGCCAACGGCGTAATTTATATTACCACCAAGCAGGGGAAATCGGGAGCGCCAAAAATTAATTTCCGGGCCGAGGGCTCTGTTTCGGAGCCAACCCGCAACGTTGAGTTTGCCGATCCTGTGACCTATATGAAGCTCTACAATGAGGCGCAGTTTGCCCGCGACCCTTTTGCCATACCCTGGTATAGTCAGGAGAAGATCGACCGGACCGCCGAAGGTGCCCACCCGGTAATTTTCCCGGCTACCGACTGGCGGGAGATCCTGTTTAAAGACAACACGCTGAACCACCGGTACAATATGAGCGTAAGCGGCGGGGGAAAAGTGGCCAGTTACTATGTGGCCGGGTCCTTCTCCCAGGATAATGGCGTTCTTAAAGTCGATAAGGTCAATAACTTCAACAATAACATAGACCTGAGAAGCTATACGCTGAGAGCCAATGTGAACATCTATCTCACTCCCTCAACGGAGATGGTGGTACGGTTAAACGGTAACTTTGATGATTATACCGGTCCCATACAGGGAGGTAGCGCCATTTACAATACCGTGGTACGAACCAGTCCGGTCGACTTTTTGCCATACTATCCCGTCGACGAAGAGCATGCCTATGTGCAGCATGTGATGTTCGGCGGATTGAGCGAGAGGGAGTTTTTAAATCCCTATGCAGATATGGTGAAGGGGTACAAAGAGTACACCCGCTCCCTGATGCTGGCGCAGATTGAGCTGAAACAGGACCTCTCTTTCATTACCGATGGATTGCGGTTCAGGACCATGATGAATACAAACCGTATTTCACGATACGACATAGAACGGGCTTATAGACCTTTCTATTATGAGTTGAAAGAGTTTGACAGAAGGACTTACGACTATTCGGTTGCCGTATTTAATGAGACGTCGGGACAGGAGTTTCTCGATTTTACCCTGAACGATAATAACCGGATACAGAATTCAGATTTCTATATGGAGACGGCGCTCGATTATAATCAGACCTTTAACGATAAACATACCCTGAGCGGAATGATGGTTTACATCATGCGTTCCAGCTCCTCCGCCACGGCAGGGAACCTACAGCTTTCACTTCCTTACAGAAACCTTGGGGTGTCGGGTCGAACCACCTACTCGTACGACAGCCGCTATTTTGCAGAGTTCAACTTCGGGTATAACGGATCGGAGCGGTTCCACGAATCGAAACGGTTCGGATTTTTCCCGTCGGCCGGTATCGCATGGAGCATCTCGAATGAGAGCTTTTGGCTTCCGATGAAGGAGACCATCAATAATTTGCGGGTTCGTCTTACCTATGGGCTGGTTGGTAACGATGCGATCGGCAGTTCAACCGACCGCTTCTTCTATCTGTCAAATGTTAATATGGACGCCTCCTCCAGAAGTGCCACTTTCGGAAGGGAGAGTAAATATTCAAGATCGGGAATCGACGTAACCCGCTACTCCAATCCCGATATCACCTGGGAGGAGTCACACAAGGCCAACCTGGCACTGGAACTGGGGTTGGTAAATAAGATCAACGTGCAGGCGGATCTGTTCACTGAGCGAAGGAAGAACATCCTGATGAGTCGTGCCGATATTCCAAGTACGATGGGCCTTACAGCGCCTGTGCGTGCAAATATTGGCGAAGCATCGGCCCGCGGGGTGGATGTATCCGTTGATTTTTCCCACAGCTTTAATCCCACGCTCTGGATCCAGAGCAGGGGGAACTTCACCTTCGCCACCAACCAGTATGAGGTGTATGAAGAGCCTCTCTATGATAAGGAGTGGTGGGCTTCCCGCGTTGGCTACCCGATCAATCAGCCGTGGGGATATATTGCAGAGCGGCTGTTTGTCGACGATGAGGAGGTGGCAAACTCTCCCGTGCAGAACTTCGGCAGTGTAGCCAACATTGCCGGTGACATAAAATATAAAGACGTCAATAAAGATGGTCAGATCACCTCACTCGATATGGTACCGATCGGATTCCCGACGGTGCCGGAGATCAATTATGGATTCGGATTTTCTATGGGTTACAAGGGATTTGACGTTTCGGCCTTCTTCCAGGGATCGGCCCGATCATCCTTCTGGATGGGTGGATCCTCGGGCCCCTCGGCTGTTCAGCCGTTTGTCGACGGGAAACAGATTATGAAGGTGTTTGCCGATAATCACTACTCGCTCGAGAATCCCGAGATTTACGCATTGTGGCCGAGGCTGAGCACTATATCGCAGTCGAATAATATGCAGCGAAGTACCTGGTGGCTAAACGACGGCTCTTTCCTCCGGTTGAAACAGGCCGAGATCGGCTGGTCGATTCCTGCCCGGGTAGTTCAGAAGATGCATATGCAAAATTTCAGGATCTACTTCAGCGGATCCAACCTCCTCCTGCTCAGTAAATTTAAATTATGGGATGTGGAGATGGGGGGAAACGGATTGGGATACCCATTGCAGCGAACCCTTAACTTAGGTGTGAATATCAATTTTTAAGAGATAAATTAGAATGAGATGAAACGACCAAGACGATTCTTGACACAAACGAGCAAGATTAAAATTATGGAAGTTCCATCAAATACATTTGAAAACTTACAATTATAATGAAATGAAGTACATAAAAATTTCGATATTAGGAATCATATTAACCATGTTGGCTGCATGTTCCGACTATCTGGATATTGTGCCCGATAACGTGGCAACGATAGATTATGCATTTCGAATGCGCTCAACCGCTGAAAAATATCTGTTTACCTGCTACTCCTTTTTACCCAATGCCGGTAGTCCCCACCAGCGCAATCCCGCCATGTTCGGAGCTGACGAGTTCTGGTTTAATCCGGAAGTATACTCCTGGCCAAACTGGTCGATTGCCCAGGGACTGCAGAATGTTAACAGTCCGTTGATGGATTACTGGAACGGCAGCAATGCCGAAGATCTGTGGACCGGCATCAGTCAGTGCAATATTTTTCTTGACAACATCCACAGCGTGCCCGATATGATGGACTGGGAGAAAGAGCAGTGGGTTGCTGAGGTGAAGTTTTTAAAGGCATTTTACCACTATTGGATGGTGAGGGTTTACGGCCCGATTCCGATTATGAGAACGAATATTCCGATTTCAGCTTCGGGTGATGAGGTCCGAGTCTTCCGTCAGCCGGTGGACGATGTCTTTGATTACATTGTGGAACTGATTGATGAGGCTGTGGAAGATCTGCCCGACCAGGTCCTGGACGAAACCTCCGAACTGGGAAGGATAACCCGCCCTATTGCCTTGGGGATGAAGGCTAAGATCCTGATCTATGCCGCCAGTCCGCTCTTTAACGGGAACATCGATTACCAGGGATTCTCCAATCACGACGGCACCTTGCTTTTCAATTCAACCTACAGCGAGGAGAAGTGGGCGAGGGCAGCGGCTGCCTGTGAAGAGGCCATCGAGCTGGCTCATTTTCTGGGTCACCAGCTGTATGAATTCCAGCCCACCCTGGCGACCGGTCAGATTTCAGAACAGACAAAGTACCATTTGAATTGCCGGGGAACCATTACCGAGCGGTGGAACCGTGAGATCATCTGGGCAAATACCAGCAGCTTAACCCGGAACTTGCAGACGTGGTGTGCCCCCCGTGCTTTGACGACGGCACAGCGTGCCTATACGGGATCGAACGGGAGCTATGGGGTAACCATGAAAGTGGCTGAGTTATACTATACGGAGAATGGTGTGCCGATAAACGAAGATGTTAACTGGAATTACAACCAGCGATACAATCTGAGAACAGCCACGGAAGAGACGAAGTACTGTATAAAGACAGGGTATACCACCGCTGAATTTAATTTTAACAGAGAACCCCGGTTTTACGGTTCGCTGGGATTTGACGGAGGTATCTGGTATGGGAACGGCAATTACAACGATGAGAGTCCCTACTGGCTTGAGTCGAAGTATGGCCAGTTCCTTGGAAAGATGCAGGGTGGGTGGCATTCGGTTCCCGGATACTGGGCTAAAAAACTGGTCAATTATACCAATACGGCTACCAACTCAAGTACGTATGTGTCGACCGATTATCCGTGGGTGATGCTGCGGTTAGGGGATCTCTACCTGCTCTGCGCAGAGGCTTTGAATGAAGTGGGCAGAAACAGCGAGGCCATTGAGTACCTTGATCTGGTGCGTCAAAAGTACGGACTTCCCGGGGTGGTGGATGCGTGGAGCACCTACTCCAGGAATCCTTCGAAGTATACAACAAAAGATGGACTGCGGGAGATTATCCGGCATGAGCGTTCGATTGAGTTTGCGCTGGAAGGAGAGCGTTTCTGGGATTTGAGAAGGTGGAAAAAAGCACCGGAAGAGCTGAATAAGCCGATAACCGGCTGGGATGTTGACCAGGAGAGCAGTGAAGCTTACTACCGTGTGAAAATACTGTTTAATCAGCAATTCAGCCTGAAGGATTATTTCTGGCCGATACGGGAACGTGATCTGGTTGTAAACAGAAACCTGGTTCAGAATCCGGGTTGGTAATAGTTACATGATGTGGCAAATATCACTGAAAATTTAATTTTAATTTTTTCCTCATGAAAACGAAAATAATATTTTTCCTTAGCATACTCTCTTTGCTGCTTTTCAGTTGCGAAGACGATATAAAAAAGCCTTTGGTGACCAACGATGTCATTCCGCCACCGCCCAGAAATATTCAAATTGATAATCAGCCGGGCGCGGTGAAGATCAGTTATACCCTTCCCGATGAGGTGGATATGCTTTACGTAATGGCTGTTTTTTCTACCCGCGGGGGGGTAGAGCGGGTAGTTAAATCATCTGTTTTTAAAAATTATGTGGTACTGGATGGATTTGGCGAGTCGCGTGAATACCAGGTTACCCTATACTCGGTGAGCCGGTCTGAAAATCGTTCCGAACCGGTTACCGTAACGGTGAACCCATTAAAGGCACCCATTCATGTGGTGTTTGATTCCATGGTGTACGGACCCACTTTCGGAGGCATAAACATCAGTGTGGAGAATGAAGATCAGAACGAGTTTACCATCGTCACCCTGATAAAAGACTCTGTATCAGGGGGCTGGACCGAGTACGACAGGATCTATACCAGTGCCGTCCTGGAAAGCTTTGCGGTCAGAGGCTTTAACTCTGTTCCGACTGACTTTGCCGTTTACCTGGTTGACAAATGGAAGAACCATTCAGACACACTGATTCAGACCCTGACTCCATTATTTGAAGTGGAGTTCGATAAATCGTTGTGGTTAGATGCCAATCTGTCTGACGACTTCAACGTGCCCAGGTATGGCGCTCTTTCACAGTTGTGGACACCGGGACCAACCACCTATTTCTTTATGAAGCAGGATATGGTCGGATTGAGATTGCCCAACTGGGTTACCATTGACCTGGGAAGGAGATATATATTTGGAAGGATGCTTATTGAACTGACAAATCACCATAACAACTGGAAATATACCCAGGGAACCCCGAAAACATTTGAGATTTGGGGCAGCAATGAACCGAGTACCGACTGGGAGGTATGGACCCTTCTTGGAGCGTTTGAAATTGTAAAACCCTCCGGACTTCCGGTAGGTCAGCTAACAGCCGACGATCATGCAAAAGCTGAAGTGGGGCATGAATTTGATTTTCCGTATCAGGAGAATTCGTTCCGGTATATCCGGTTTAAAACATTGACAACCTTCGGAGGCAATGCCGATGTTAATTTCAGGGAGATCACTTTATGGGGTCAGCCTTTTGAAGAGTAGTGAAACGAAACCTGAATGGACCATGGATCACCCTGCAGGTGATCGGTTTATCAGGGGCGTTGTGTGGGATACATTTAAATACGAACAATTTATTCAGATGCAAAAAAAAATAATCAGATGAAGATAAAAAGATTAATCCATATCTCAGGTGCCCTTTTTCTTTTTCTCCTGTTTGGTTGCGAGAAGATGGAAGATACCTATTATGAGTTTGTTAAAGATGGTGAAATCACCTATGTGGCTAAAGCCGATTCCATCAAGGTGAGGAGCGGATACAACCGGATTGAGCTGACCTGGCTGAATATGTCGGACCCGAAAGTCAGTGGTTATACGTTGTTCTGGAACAGTGACCGGGATTCTTTGCAGAATACCATTGTCAATACCGATGGGATCGATTCGGTGAAGGTCATGCTGACCAATATGCGGGAGGATGTCCATAACTTCAGGATCATCCAGTTTGATGAGCTGGGGAACAGTTCGATCCCTGCCACAGCCGTTGGCCGGGTGTACGGCGATAATTACCGGGCATCTCTGCTGCAAAGGACCTTTGCGTCGATCAAAAGAAGTGGTACTGATTTGGTGGTGAACTGGTCCGAAGCCGATAACACCGTGGTTTTTGTCGAGGTAAAATATGTCGATAGTCTGGATGGACAGGTTATTAAAAATGTCGCCGGGGAGGTACTGGCTGATACGTTGAGCAACTTTCCGACGGGAGGTTCTTTTGAATTCAGGACAGCGTTCATGCCAGACACGACAGCAATCGATATTTTTTATACCGACTATAGTCAATATACCGAGTCCAATTAACTGCGGTGGTTGTTCGATGGGCCTGAATTGCGGATGATCATCGCGCTTGCCGGTCAGACGGCGGTCATTGGATGGGTTCAGGGTGTTATTCGTCCGCTTTCATCCCTATGCTGTGGCTGTTGGGATACGGGAATTCCCTGAGCCAATACAAGAATCATCGTGATTGGTGGTTCGTTTTGGGTGCGTGATTCGGGCATTTTTAGGGTTTGTGGAATGAGTCATCGTATGAAATAATCCGGATCTAAAAATGGGATATCATGAATAAATTTATGCTTTTTCTTGTTGCTTTTGTGTTGGTCTTTTTGGCGGAGGGACAAACCTCCAAAAAGTTCGAACTATACGATGCCCTGGCCTATCCGGGAAAGCCCGATCTGGAAGGTGAAGGGCTGTTACCCCTTTTTTTAATCTACGAGGCAGCCCTTACTAAACCAGATCCCGACAATCCCTCCAGAGCGATACCGGACTATATGAAAATTGACCTTATGGCCCACAAGGCGGAGCAGTTTCCGAAAGTGATGGTGTCGACCGACATAGAAGATTGGTTCAGCGACAGCAGTCTGGATGCTGCGGCGATGAGTGACCGGTTTCGGTGGCTCTTCGCGGAGTTCAGAGGGAAGAATCCCGATGTGGTGATCGGAAACTATGGCCTGGCGCCTTCCGCACTTTGTGTTTACCGGTTTTACGATAACGGGCAGACCGATGAGGAACTGCTTCTTCAACAGTGGCGAAACAACAATCAGAAGAGATGGCCGTCACTCAGTCAGGCCGATGTGTGCACTCCATCGGTTTACATTGCCCAACCGGATGTGGATTCCTGGATCCGTGATTTGCAGATCACCGTTGCGGAGATCCGAAAGTATGAACCGGAGAAGAAGATCATCGTCTATATCTGGCCGCAATACTACAATAAACCCGACAGTCCCTATTATAAGCAGTTTCTTTCGGGGGAGAAGTGGACCCAGATGCTGGAAGCGGTTTATGAGCATTGCGATGGAGCCATCCTCTGGTCGACCACCACCGACGACCGGGATGAGCTGGTTCGCTGGAGTGATCCGCGCGTTCAGGCGGTGTGGACTGCTACCCGGGCGTTTATCGATTCGCACAGGGATCATATGGTTATACCGGAAGTATCAAGCGTACCCATAGAGACCGACGATCCGGATAAATCCTTCGTTATTTATGCATCAGTGAATTATGCGGGTACTCCGAATCTGTCAGCTGATGGTCTGCACCCTTACAGAGTGATCAATGAGTCGGAGATCAGCACCGGACCGGATGCCAATGACATTTACCAGCCCGATTCCGCAAAGCTGGCCCAGCTGGCGCTTTCAATGGCTGGTACACCCGATCTGCCTCTGTTGATCCTAAACAATTCATGGATACGGGACCGTAGCTCTGATCAAAAGGGGATGGTTGACCGGTTCGAGACCGCCTGGCGGATTTTTAAGCAACACAACGACACGAATCCGTTGTGGTTTTTTCAGGTAGGTCCTTCCAGTCTGGGCGGACTGCGAATCTCCAACTCCAACTTCTTTATTACGCTCGGCAACTGGACGATCAGTGCGGTGGCTCCAACCCGGCCGCTGCGCAACATTGTCGATGTGATTGTTCCTTCACTTTATGTTGTGGATGACGATACTACGCTGTGGAAAAAAGAGTTTATGGTGACCATGAATGAGGTGAAAGGTGACAATACCGAAAAGCCGGTATATGCCCTGTTGTATACCGATTATTTTAACCAGCAGGGGAACTTTGCGAAGGCCTACCGGCCGGTCAGTGAGGCAACCTGGTCTGTGGTGCTGGAGACGGTATTCAGACGGTGCGATGGTATCATCCTGAAAAACATCGGGAATGCTCCGTGGGACGAGGCCGATGGATTTTGGAGAGCCACGAAACGGTTTATCGATGCCCATAAAAGCAATATCATTTTCCCGACGGGCCAGACCCCGGTTCAGGGCAGTAACATATTGAAGAACGGGAGTTTTGAAGATCCGATCGATCCCTCTGCCATCGAAACAACGTTTGGTGTTGATTATGTGGCACCCCTGCGAAGTACCGGTTTTTTCGATGCGGCCTCCCAAACTACCAATCCCTCGTCGGCTGCTTTGGAGATACCCGACTATGTGTGGTTTGAGAGAGGAACCTCACAGCATCAATGCCGGATAAATGTAGAAAATACAACATCTCATTCCGGGATGAAATCGATGACCATTTTTAATGTGGGCGGGAGTACATCGGATGCAACGTCGAAATTGTATGCTTATCACAACCTGGCACAGCGGGTATCACTCGATGATTCTAAAAACTATCTTTTCAGCTTCTATGTGCAGAGAGATTTTGAGCATCGGAATGCTCCCAATCTGATCGAAGAGCTGTATGTGGGGATTATCTCTTCAACGGGTGCGGTGTCTGCATCCAATTCAACATACTATCAGAAAATTGCACTTCCGCCTCATGTGGGGTGGGAGCACCGGTCGGTGGAGTTTAATCTTCCCGAAATCATCGACCAGCATCCAGGGAAGAGCTTTGAAAAGTGCGCAGTTTTTATTGCCATGCAAACCGGATGGGATTCACAAGCCGGAAAAACGTTGCAGTCGAAGGTAAACGTTGATGACCTTAGCCTGATTGAAATACCGGGGACTTATGTCGCTGGAAATTTGCCAACCCCGATGAACAGAATTTCGGTCAGCGGCCGGAATATTGAAGTGGCGGGTGGGTACTGCCGGTTTGCCGTTTACGATCTGTATGGACGAACCCTCCACTTCGAACAGAGTCAAACGAAAAGGAGCGGGGGGCGTTTTATCATCGAGATTCCCGGTATTTATGTCGTTGCCGTTGATGATCAGCGGACGAAGATATGCGTTAACTGACCCGCTTTCGGGTTTGCCGCTGCTGATTCCCGGATGCAGTAACTCATAGCTGTTTATCTCCGGATTCAGTAACTCACAGCTACTGATCTCCGGATGCATCGATCGATTGATTTGTTGACTCTTGGTGGGGATGGGGGCAGATTACAATACATCCTGCAGGGTGGGGCCGTATCGTATTTCGTCAAACCACAACTCATGCCTGGCATACACATTACCCGACCGGTAAATACCACATCTCCATTCCAATCGTTGATCGTAGGGGGCACTGTAGGCAATCTTATCCACGGTACTACTGTAAACCTTCTCCCCGTTTTGATACAATTCGAAAAGTGATCCACCCGTCGGAGAGGCTTTGAGCCGCATGGCGAAACGTGTCCAGCGTTTTCTTTCAATAAAATTTGAGTATCGGAATCCCCGGTCATTGGTTTCACTAGCGACGGGTCCCGTTTCATCATTTTTCAGTGATACCATATATTCCAGATTTTTTGTTGAGCCTTGTTTAAACTCCAGGGTGATGGGGGGCATGGTTCTTCCATCCTGCCAAAACTGGCTAAAGATGATCCATCCGCCACTACCGCCTACAGTACCCGTGCCGGCTTTAAAATTCAGGTCAACATACAGATCGAATGCAAAGCAGAGCTCCTGGTTCAGGTCAAACGCTTCCACGATCTCAATTTCAGAACGCGAATAGGTACCTGTTGTATTGTTGTCAATGGCACAGAGCAGTGCTTCTTTACCTTTAGAGGCGTATTTTTCTGTAATTTGGGGTAGTTGGCCATTGCCATACTTAAACAGGTAAAACTCTTTATCTCTGGAATGGTCGTAAAGGGAGCCATTTTTCACTCCCGATACGAACGCATCTTCAGTGGATGCATCTTCAAAGTCCAGGTAGATGTATTCGGGATTGTCGAGGTACTTGTTTTTATCGTAGGGGATCTCCTCTTTTTCAGCACAGAAGTGAAACAGAAAAGCCAAAAATAGGATAAGTACCGTGAAAACCAAACTTTCTCTAATGAAGTTCTTCATCATATAAATTTTTTTGTTTGTATATCTTTTTATTGACCTCCATCATTTTCAGATCCGTATCGTAATCCGTATAGTGGTAATAGAACCCATGCATCCACATCAGGATGGGGGATTTCCTCTTTTTGCCATGAATCACATAAGGACGCAGGTTGTCTTTTTGTGAAGCGCGGGTGAGGGGAGCCACCTTCTGTTTTCCTTTTTTGCTGATGGTTCTTTTTTCCAGTTCAAACCGGTCCCCAATTTTTCTCGAGAGAAAAACGACATTAGGGTTCGTATGATCCAGTACGATCCCACCAGAGTAGTGCGCTTCGCGCAACTTTTTATCCGGTTTGATTATGGTGATGCGCTGTGCGCATAAACAAACAGCAGAGAGAGAACGGTAGAAATAATTAAAATGTTGAATTTCATTATTTATATTTTCTTGGTTGAAAACTAATTGATAATTAGGCTACTATAAATTATGTGACTGTTGTGTTTTTGATCCCAGAGCTAAATATAAATTGGCTGCAAGATAAATCAACACCATAAAGATAAAAAAAAGGCGATAGACCCGGTGCTTAGGGATAGCATTTCCGGCTGCCTGAAAAAGTAGATGCTTTGAAATTGGCGATGTTTTTGGGATAGGTTGCTTCGCTTCGCTGCGCTACCAATAAAACCTCAGAATCAGCAACCTGATGATAAACCAGTGTAGGGGTCATCCATATATACTTCTTATTATGAAGTGGTTAGGGGTGTAGCAATCATCATGAGATAAAAAGTTCCGGCAACTTTTAATCGAGGATGAAGGCTTTGTGCAGGAAAGATAGTATTTTTACCTTTGCATGTTCAGAATTTCCATAGATTGTTCAGAAATTACAACGATTACTAATAATTAAAAAAGAGATCATGAAACACCTATCGATTTTTATTGCTGCGATTTTTTTTACCATAGCTTGTCAGCAGGAAGAAAAGTCCCTGGTTCCTGATCCGGGGGTTGTATCCTACACCTTCAGAACACAGTTTTCAGAAGATTTTGAGGGTACCCTTGATTTGATCCAGGGCATGGGGATTACCAATATTGAGTTTTCCAACCTGTTTGGCAAAACGGCTCCCGAGATCAGGAGAATGCTGGATGAAAGGGGGTTGGTTTGCACCTCACTGGGCGTTGGGTACAATGCGCTGTCAGACGAACTTGAGCAGGTGATCAGTGATGCAAAAGCACTTGGCGCCAAACATGTTCGTTTGGGCTCACTACCCCGTCCCGGTGGTGTTTTCGACAAAGAGTTGGTTGATTCAGCTTTAGTGAATCTCAACAGGATTGGAAAAGCATTGGTCGATCAGGGATTGCATTTTTCTTATCACAATCATGCTTTTGAATTTGCTCCTCATGGTGATGCCACCCTGTATCACTACCTGATAGAGAATAGTGATCCGAGGTACGTAAGTTTTGAAATCGACACCTACTG
>CAZILU010000093.1:5557-12961 GCA_964540165.1 uncultured Mariniphaga sp. | reverse complement strand
CCGGCAAAAGTATTTGTTGAGAAGATGTATACGAACTGAAAATTTAATTAGATGAATACAATTGAATTAAAAGAAGCGTTTCTGAATAAATACGGGGAAGGGCCGTTTCATGGCTATTTTTCTCCGGGGCGGGTGAATCTGATCGGTGAGCATACCGATTATAACGGCGGGTATGTTTTTCCCTGTGCCATCTCTTTTGGCATCTATTTTTTGATTCGAAAAACCGATCGCCCGACGGTTCGTTTTGCCTCTCTTAATGATGGTTTTGAGGCAGAGGTAGCATTAGCCGATCTGAACAAACCGGTTGGCAGGGCGTGGGTAAACTATCCCATTGGCGTTTTTGCACAATTTTTAAAGCGGGGGATTGATTTTTCTCAGGGTGCCGATATTTTGGTTTACGGGAATGTTCCCAACGGAGCGGGGCTCTCGTCATCAGCAGCGCTGGAGATGGCCACTGCGATTGCTGTTCAGGATACCTGGGGTCTGGCTGTTGACCGGATTGACCTGATCCGGATGGCCCAAAAAGCGGAACATGAGTTTGCCGGCGTTATGTGTGGTATCATGGATCAGTTTGCTTCGGGCATGGGAAAAGCCAATCACGCCATTTTTTTAGATTGTGAAACCCTTGATTATGAGTTAGTGCCGGTAGAGCTTGATGGTGCTAAGATTGTTATATGCAACACGAACAGTCCGCATAAATTGGATTCGGGAATGTACAACCAGCGGGTTGCCGAATGTCATCGTGCGGTGGAGGAGATCTCCCGGTTGCTCAAGCCCGTTAAGGCGCTGGTTGAATGTTCGGTTGAGGAGTTTAGTACCATTGAAGATCAGTTCACAGATTTGGTAGCCATGAAAAGGGCCCGTCATGTGGTGTCGGAAATTGCCCGCACCAAAGAGGCTGTTACAGAGCTCAAAGCCGGTAATCTGGAACGCTTTGGCAAGCTGATGGATCAGTCACACGACTCCTTGCGCGATGATTATGAGGTGACCGGATTTGAACTGGATACGATGGTCGAAGAGGCACGGAAGATCGCCGGGGTGGTCGGGTCGCGAATGACCGGCGGGGGATTTGGCGGTTGCACGGTGCAGGTGGTGAAAGATGAAGCGATCGAAACATTTAAAGCCCAGGTTGCGGAGAACTATCAGAAAAGAACCGGACTGAAAGCCGATATCTATGTGGCAGAGATCAGTGACGGATCGAAAAAACTCTTTTAATGGCTGAAAAAAAATCAAAATCCTTAATTAATAATTAATTCAAGCATTATGAATCAAAGTAAAAATTACACGTTGCCGATCATTATGATGATTCTGCTCTTTGGTATGATCTCATTCGTTACCAATTTGGCTGCGCCGATGGGTGTGGTTGTAAAACAGCAGTTTCATGCCTCCAATTTCCTGGGGATGTTGGGGAATTTTGCCAATTTTTTAGCTTATGCCGTTATGGGAATTCCTTCGGGAAAGTTATTAGAGCGGATAGGCTATAAAAAAACGGCCCTGCTGGCTATTGCTATTGGTTTTGTCGGTGTGGGTATTCAGTTTCTCTCCGGGGTTGCAGCCAGTTTCCTGGTTTATCTGACCGGAGCTTTTGTCGCCGGGTTTTCAATGTGTATGTTAAATACCGTGGTAAATCCAATGTTGAACACGCTTGGCGGCGGTGGTAAAAAGGGGAATCAGCTGATTCAGGTTGGAGGATCGTTCAACTCATTATTAGGAACGATGGTTCCGATTTTGGTGGGTGTACTGATCGGTGAAGTTACCAAGAATACGGCCATTAAGGATATAAATCCCGTTATGTTTATTGCGATGGGGATTTTTGCCCTTGTTGGCATTGTTCTCTATTTTGTGTCGATCCCCGAACCTCATGTAAAGAGGGAGAAGATCGTGTCCGATTCGAACGAAAGTGCCTGGTCGTTCCGTCACTTCGTTTTGGGTGCCATTGGTATATTTATCTATGTTGGCGTTGAGGTGGGTATTCCCGGAACCCTGATGCTTTTCTTGGCCGATCCGAATGCCGGAGGTATGCTGGCAGCGACAGCCGGAACGGTGGCTGGCACCTATTGGTTTCTGATGTTGGTTGGCCGCTTTATTGGTGCCTCTATCGGAGGAAAGGTATCCAGCAAATCGATGTTGGTTACCGTTTCATTAGCGGGTATGATTCTTATTTTGGCGGCGATCTTCTCACCGTTAACGACCACCGTATCTATCCCTGTAATTCAGGTAACTGCTGCCGACGGCTTTGGCATTGGTAATGCCAATGTGCCGATCAGTGCGATGTACCTGGTTCTTTGTGGTCTCTGTACCTCGGTTATGTGGGGTGGTATATTTAACCTGGCTGTGGAAGGATTGGGTAAATATGTGGCACCTGCTTCCGGCATCTTTATGACGATGGTGGTTGGTGGCGGGATCCTGCCATTAATTCAGAACTTCGTGGCCGACAAAGCCTCCTATATGGTTTCTTACTGGGTTCCGTTCATCGGATTGGCCTATCTCTTCTATTATGCCATTTTGGGAAGTAAGGTAACCAGGCGTGCTGATGATCTTACCCTGGAAGGCAGAAGTGTCATAGGATCGATTAAAAAGTAATTCGGGTAAAAAAGTTCATAGTTAATTCCATTATATTACATAAAAGAAGCTGCCTAAAAATTGGGGCAGCTTCTTTTTTTTTCTTCGCCTGCAAACGATTCCGGTGGTTTGAAAGCTAATTGCAACGTCTTATCGGAAGGAGGGCCATACGAAGCCTGTTGCCTTGCCGTTGCACAACGATGATTAACCTTTTCCGGATCTACGGATAAAGAGAATAAAGAGTGTCAGTATCGCCAGGGTGATAACACCGCCCGCGGCAAAGGCGATGGTTTTGGAGAGGTGAAAGCCTTCCGGGGCTAATAGGAGGTAGGTTGATACTACCATGGTCATAAAGAGGGCCGGTATGAGGGCGATCCAGAAGTTCTTTTTGTTGTTTAACAGATAGACGGTGACCATCCAGAGGACAATGGTAGCCAGGGTTTGGTTTGACCAGGCGAAGTATCGCCAGACGACATCAAAATTGACCTGCGTCAGAAAATAGCCTGTCACAAAGAGCGGGATGCTGATGATCAGCCGGTTTTTAATGGGATGTTGCTGTAGATTGAGAAAGTCGGCTACAATAAGCCGTGCACTGCGAAAGGCGGTATCGCCCGAGGTAATGGGAGCGGCAACGACCCCAAGGATGGCTAACAGGGCACCCAGTTTTCCCAGCAGCAGGTTCGCCGATTCATTGACAATCCAGGCAGCATTCCCCTGGTGCTCGTTCATGATGTCGTTCAGTGCCCCCACACCGCCAAAGATGGACATACTGATGGTGGCCCAGATCATGGCAACCGCGGCTTCGGTAATCATGGCGCCGTAAAAGATGCGCCGCCCCAGTTTCTCGTTGGTAATGCAACGTGCCATTAAGGGAGACTGGGTTGCATGGAAGCCGGAGATGGCACCACAGGCGATGGTAATGAAGAGCATAGGGAATATGGGGAAGTTGTCCGCATGGCTGTGGAAGTTCTTCAGGGTGCTGAACGACAGTTCGGGAGCCTCATAGCCCTTGACAAACAGTGCGATGATCAGTGCTACAGCCATGAACAGCAGCGCCAGTCCAAACAGCGGATAGATCCTGCCGATCAGTTTATCGATGGGGAGAATGGTCGAGAGCACGTAGTAGGTGAATACCACCCATACCCAGAAGGTCATAGAGGCAAATCCGGGGGTCATGCCGGCTAATATTTTTGCCGGGCCCATGATAAAGACGACACCAACCATCACTAGCAGGACGATGGTAAAGCCGCGCATAAACTGTTTCAATCCGTTTCCCAGGTAAATACCGGTGATCTCGGTGATGCTGCTTCCATGATGTTTGACCGATAGCATTCCGGAGAAGTAGTCGTGCACACCTCCGGCAAAAATGGCTCCCAGAATGATCCACAGATAGGCAACCGGTCCCCACATCGCACCGGCAATGGCCCCGAAAATAGGTCCAAGTCCCGCGATATTCAAAAACTGGATGAGAAACACTTTCCACCAGGGCATGGGAACATAATCGACGCCGTCGGCCTTACTGACCGCAGGCGTGAGCCGCTCTTTATCGGCTCCAAAAACGTTATCCACGTACCGGGAGTAAAACCGGTAACCAAGAACCAGTAGGATCAGGGAGATCATCAGTGTGTACATCTGTGCTCTGTTTTAATTATCTGCTAATTCATAAATTTCGATGATTCGGATGTCAGGGACTGACCTTTCCGGGCTGGCGGCGGTTTTTGCCGGGTTCACCGGTTAATTCGTCTCCCAGCTCTTCACGCGCTTCGGCGGCCATTGATTTTAACTGCTCAACAATCTCCGGAAATGATGCCTCAACATTATACCGCTCTCCCGGATCCCGGCGCAAATCATACAGTCCGCCGGGGTGTGGATAGTTCTGATTAACCTCTCCCGGCAATCCATTACTGCCAGGCTGGTGCCCTTCGTAGGTCCGGCCGGGGTGTGGAAATACCAGCTTCCATTGGTTGTGTCTGACCGCCTCCAGGCTGTTTTTTCGATAGTAGTAGAAGAAGGTGTTTCTGGGTTGCGCGGTGATATCGCCTTTCAGAATGGGTAGCAGGCTCACACCGTCGATCTTGTTTTCGGGCATTGGTGCGCCGGTGAGGTCGGCGAGGGTCGGCAGGATGTCGATCCCCGATGCGATGCTGTTGCATACGGCCCCTTCAGGAATCACCCCCGGCCACATCATGAGGCATGGTACCCGCTGCCCTCCTTCAAACGAGGTGCCTTTCCCCTCGCGATAACCACCCGTATTGCCGGCATGATCGCCGTAGTTCAGCCAGGGGCCGTTGTCGGAGGTGAAGATCACCAGGGTGTTGCCGGCCAGTCCGGTCTCCTCCAGGGTCTTCATGATCTCTCCGACGCTCCAGTCGATCTCCATCAGCACATCGCCATACAAGCCCTGCTCCGATTTCCCCCGGAAGCGGTCGGAGACATGCAGCGGCACATGAGGCATGGGATGCGGCAGGTAGATAAAGAAGGGACCATTTTGATGACGGCGAATAAAATCGACAGCCCGTTGCGTGAACTGTGTGGTGAACTGCTCCTGGTCTTTCGGTGTAATCGCCGGATTAACGATGGTTTTGTTTTCGTATAGGGGCAGGTCGGGATAGGTGCCGGTGGGGTGGTAGGGCCACATATCGTTTGAGTAGGGAATGCCGTAAAATTCATCAAAGCCGTGGTTAACCGGCAGGAAGGGCTCCTGGTAGCCCAGGTGCCACTTGCCGAAGATGGCTGTAGCATACCCTCTCTTTTTCAGAACGGAGGCGATGGTCTCCTCCCCATCTGATAAACCAATTGTTGAGCGGTGACTAAGTGCACCTTGCAGGCCGATCCGGTTGGGATAACAGCCGGTCATCAGTCCGGCCCTCGAAGCGCTGCATACCGCCTGAGGTGCGTAATAATGAGTGAAAAACAGTCCTTTGCGGGCCAGGTTGTCAATGTTGGGTGTCTGATAACCCGCAGCTCCGGTCATCGAGAGATCTCCGTACCCCATATCATCGAGGTAGATAAGCACGATATTGGGCAGTTCCTGACTGGTTGATTGTGGTTTTTCGTTGCAGGCCGACAAAAAGAATGTGAGAATCAGGACAAGGGTTGCAAGCTGTTTCATGAGTTCGTATCTAATTTTATTTTGGTCACCAAAGGTAAAAAATTGAACGGATCTATGCAAGGAGCATGAGCTGCATGTCGATTCTTTGATAAATTTACCGGCTCACCGGTTGAATTTTAAGCGCCTGCATCACATGCTCAATCCGGTTGATCAGCGTGATCCGTTCGCTGCCGGCAAAGAGGAGTCCGGTGAGCCGGTTGTCATGGCTCACGACGGCCGATCCGCTGTCGCCATCCATACTCATCGGTCCGGCGATTAATTGGTCGGTGAACCAGGCACTCCGGTTTCTGCCATAGTGAACCCAGGCTGACACATCGGTCTGTTTAATGATGCCGGTGGTCACCCCGGTAGTTCGTCCGCATTTGCGTATCTCCATTCCCAACGTGGCCGGCTGTATGCCGTTGATCGTTCCAATCCCGTGAATATTGGTTGATACCATCTCCGGCCTAACCGGCAGGGCCAGGGCAGCATCAATCCGGTTAACCGGAGGCTCCGGTACGGCATCCGGCAGTATTGTGGCCGGCAGATGCACCAATCGCCTCATCCGGGAGGTAAGCGAGGCTGCCGCGGCAGGAAGGGAGAGGAATCCTGCCTCCGCAAAACGGATGGGAACAAAAAAACTCAGTTGTGCCAACTGGTCGCCGGGCATTCGGCCCCCATCTGCGGGGGCGGGTTGCAGAATGGGGTCGCCCGGTTTTGCCCGGTTGGTGTTGGCCAGAATGTGGTTGTTCGACAGCAGGTAGATGACACCATCCCTCTCTGCAAGGCACCCCAGTGTGCCGGCAGAGACCCGGGGATGGGCCAGGCTGACTCCCCCGTGAGCGGGACGATGACGGACCGTGAGATGCTGCAGTCCGGTTACTGCAAGAGAGAACGGGGAGCGGAGCGCCGGGTGATGCCAGGGCGTTGAGATGCCATAGGCCCGGATCAGGTCCGTTTCAACCACATCGGTGGGGATGCCTCCCAGTGATTCAGGGATCCGGATGCGGCGACTCAGATTTCGCAGCGAGCGCTTTTTTCGGACGGAACAGACGATCGACAGATCGTTCGTAATCAGCCCCTGAACGGTTTTGTACCCCAGGCCTACCGCTTCAACACGGTGCCTGTTGATGATATTCCAACGGGAATAGTCCAATTGACGACGAATAGCTTCTGCGTGTGTCATGAGTGTGTTTTTAGGGTTAATGTATATGCATGCTGAAGGGGTGTTTCGAAGACTGCAGCTTGCAGGGACTCAAAAATAGCAGCGCTTTTGCTTTTTACCAAGAAAAGAGATCATGAATTTTAAAAAAAACCAGTTGGCAGATTGAATATCATAAAAATATTGTATTTTTGATATCAAAATAATATCAAACTAAATTCATAATTATGGAAAAATTATATGCAGGATTATCGGGTTATCTGTTCGTTTTTATTGAGTTGATTCTTCCAGTAGTAATATTTTTTGGATTTATAACGGGCATGGTTTTGCCTTCCATCTTTCTGGCTTTGTTGTTTTTGCTGATCCTTCCGGGATTCACGGTGGTCGATCCGAACCAGAGTTGTGTTTTGGTGCTTTTTGGAGCTTACAAAGGGACGATCAAAACCAATGGCTTCTATTGGGTAAATCCCTTTTTCTCGAAGAAGAAGATTTCGCTTCGTGCCCAGAATTTTGACAGTGAGCCTATTAAGGTAAACGATAAGCTGGGGAATCCGATTATGATCGGTGTTGTGCTGGTATGGAGGGTTGA
>CAZILU010000093.1:0-5534 GCA_964540165.1 uncultured Mariniphaga sp. | reverse complement strand
CGTGCCGCCTTTGGTGTCGATGAGTATAAGCATTTTGTGGTGGTTCAGAGTGAAGCTGCCCTGCGCAAGCTGGCGGGAATGTATCCGTACGACAACATCGAGGATGAGGCGGCCAAAGTTACTTTACGGGAGAGCACCGAGGAGGTGAACGACCAGTTGGAAGCGGAGATCAAAGAGCGGTTAGAGATTGCCGGGATCCATGTGATCGAGGCGCGGATCAACTACATTGCCTATGCTCAGGAGATTGCCCAGGCGATGTTGAAGCGGCAGCAGGCCACAGCGATTGTTGCTGCGCGGTTTAAGATTGTGGAGGGCGCGGTCAGCATGGTGGAGATGGCACTCGATGAGCTGAATAAAAAGCAGATCGTTGATCTGGATGAAGATAAGAAAGCCACCATGGTGAGCAACCTCATGGTGGTATTGTGCGGTGATAAAGATGCTACGCCCATTGTGAATGCCGGAACGTTGTATCAATAGTCTGGGTGGTTCTGAATGCCTCAGATTTGAACGGGTGATGGCACCGGAGGAGTAGAGAAAAGAGATAGATTATGGCGAAGAAAAAGACATTTGCATTGCGGATTGATCCTGAGTTAATGGAGGCCCTTGAGAAGTGGGCATCGGATGATTTCAGAAGCATCAACGGGCAATTGGAATGGTTGATTTATAATGCATTAAAACAGGCAAAACGATTAAATAAAAATACCTTATGAAACCAAATTATTTATGCGCAAAGTGTGGAAACCGGACGGCATCGATTGACAAGATCAGAACCACCGGTGCCGGATTTACCCGGTACTTTAATATCCAGAACCGGGAATTCAATGCAGTATCCTGCACCAAATGCGGCTATACCGAGTTTTACCGGGCTGGCAAGTCGGGTACAGGAAAAAATATACTGGACTTTATGACCGGATAGCGGGTGTTTTTGCGTTTACCTAACTTAAAATTATTCTAAATTACTGGTTGTAAGAAAATTTATTTTGAAATTTTTAGAATTGGTAATTCAATTGTTTTAAAGTGAATGAAGTAAAGGGGTTATCTCTCTCTTTTACACTAAAACGGATTGAGACAAGGGGTCTGGCAGGGCCCTTTTTATTTTCGGATACCAGGAATACCTTCGTGATGAGATTTTGAATTCTTTGGGTTCAATATCTATATTTGATGCCATTTTTGAAAAGATGGGATGCGTTTATAACGCCCGATGGTTTGCCTCACGGACGGCAGAGCCGCCTTTGAAAAGTTGCAGAATGAAAAGCGATGGCCTGCTTTACGGTTGGCAGAGCCGCCTTTGAAAAGTTGTGGAATGAAAAGCGATGGCATAGCCGTCGAAGGCAGGGCTGCCATGGTGGAAGGCTTCTTCAGAGGATCAGACGAGATGGCTTCGGTCATCGCAGGCAGAATTTCCACAGGAGTACCAGAGCGTAGTATGATCACAGATAACGAAAAAAATATGAAAGCGTACAACATTATTGTTTTGGCCAAGCAGGTTCCCGATACCAGGAACGTAGGCAAGGATGCCATGAAGGCTGACGGGACCGTCAACCGGGCTGTCCTGCCCGCCATCTTCAATCCGGAAGACCTCAATGCTCTGGAGCAGGCGCTCCGCATCAAGGATCAGTATCCGGGATCGACGGTGAAGATCTTAACCATGGGACCGGGGCGTGCTGCGGAGATCATCCGTGAGGGGCTTTACCGGGGTGCCGATGGGGGTATTCTGCTTACCGACAGGGCCTTTGCCGGTTCCGATACCCTGGCCACCTCCTATACGCTGGCGCAGGCACTGAAGAAGATGGGGGATGTTGACCTGATCATTGCCGGTCGCCAGGCGATCGATGGTGACACCGCCCAGGTGGGCCCCCAGGTGGCTGAGAAGCTGGGATGGTTGCAGGTAACTTACGTGGAAGAGGTCACAGAGCTTAAGAAGGATACCATCGTGATGAAACGACGCCTCGACCGCGGGGTGGAGACGGTGAAGGGTAAGCTGCCGCTGGTGATGACGGTCAACGGTTCGGCACCCGACTGTCGCGTGCGCAATGCCATGCTGCTGATGAAGTATAAACGGGCCAAGACCGTTACCGAGCTGCAGAAGGAGAACGAGGACTACACCTCCCTTTACAACGAGCGGCCGGAGCTGAATATTCCAGAGTGGACGGTGAACCACATCGAGACCGAGGAAGGCCAGTTGGGGCTGACCGGCTCGCCCACGAAGGTGAAGACCATTGAGAGCGTCGTTCTGCAGGCCAAGGACTCGAAGGTGATCTCGGGTGACGACGGCGAAATTGAAGCGATGATGATTGAACTGATCAAGAGCCACACCATCGGCTAATAAATAGAAAAAAATTGAACAACCATGGATAATGTTTTTGTTTATTGTGAAATAGAAGATGGCCGGGTGGCCGAGGTGAGTCAGGAGCTGCTGACGAAAGGACGGTCGCTCGCCAATCAGCTGAAATGCAACCTGGAGGCTATCGCCATCGGGCATCAGTTAGACGGGATTGCCGACCAGGTGATCCCTTACGGTGTCGATACTTTGTACATCGCCGATGACCCGCGTTTCTATCCCTACCAGACCCTCCCGCACACCTCTGTTGTGGTGAAGCTGTTCCGGGAGCAGAAGCCGCAGATCGCCCTGATGGGTGCTTCGTCGATTGGCCGTGACCTGGGACCGCGGGTCTCCTCGGCCCTGCACAGCGGACTGACCGCCGATTGCACCAGCCTGGAGATCGGCAGTCACTACGATAAGAAGTCCGATACCAACTACGAGAACCTGCTTTACCAGATCCGTCCTGCCTTTGGCGGGAATATCATCGCTACGATCATCAATCCCGACCACCGGCCCCAGATGGCTACCGTGCGCGAGGGGGTGATGAAGAAGGAGATTCTTGATCCCAAATACAAGGGAAAGATCGTTTCACTCGATGTAAAGAGCTATGTCAGCGATGCCGATTTTGTGGTGGAGATCATCGAGCGTCACATGGAGAAGAGCAAGATCAACATCAAAGGAGCACCGATCGTTGTATCCGGAGGGTATGGCGTAGGGTCGAAGGAGAACTTCCGGCTGCTCTACGAACTGGCAGAGGTACTGGGCGGTGAGGTGGGAGCCTCCCGTGCGGCCGTTGATGCCGGCTATGCCGAGCACGAGCGGCAGATCGGTCAGACCGGTCTTACCGTGCGTCCCAAGCTATACATCGCCTGTGGTATCTCCGGACAGATACAGCACCGCGCCGGAATGGAGCAGTCGGCCCAGATCATCGCTATCAACACCGATCCGGAAGCACCGATCAACGCGATTGCCGACTATGTGATCACCGGCGATATCGCCGATGTCATTCCCAGGATGATCCGGTACTATAAAAAGAACACGAAATAATTCAGAAAAATAATATCCAGTAAGATGGCTAATTTTTATAGAGACAACAACGAATTAAAATTTCATTTGAACCATCCGATGATGGAGAAGATCGTTCGCCTGCGCGAGCGCGATTTTACCCACAAGGAGACGTTCGACTTCGCACCCCTCGATCATGAGGATGCGATGGACAACTACGACCGGGTGCTGGAGATTGTCGGTGAAGTGAGCGGCGATATCATCGCTCCCAACGCTGAGAGCATTGATGCCGAAGGGCCGCAGGTGGTCGACGGCCACGTGGTGTATGCCCGCGGTACGCAGGAGAATATCACGGCGCTGAACCAGGCAGGATTGATGGGGATGTCAATGCCCTATAAATACGGGGGACTGAACTTCCCGATCGTGCCCTATATCATGGCGGCGGATATCGTGTCGCGTGCCGATGCCGGGTTCGTCAATATCTGGGGGTTGCAGGACTGTGCCGAAACCCTCAACGAGTTTGCCTCGGAAGATCAGAAAGAGCGTTTTCTGCCACGGGTATGTAAGGGAGAGACCATGGCGATGGACCTCACTGAGCCCGATGCGGGGTCTGACCTGCAGGCGGTGCAACTCAAGGCCACATGGGATGAGAAAAAGAATGTCTGGCTTCTCAACGGGGTGAAGCGCTTCATTACCAACGGCGATGGCGATATCTCCCTTGTGCTGGCGCGCTCCGAGCCGGGAACAAAAGACGGGCGCGGCCTGTCGATGTTTGTCTATGACAAGAAACATGGTGGCGTCACCGTACGTCGCATCGAGCATAAGATGGGGATCATCGGATCACCCACCTGCGAGCTGGTCTTTCGCAACGCACCGGCCGAGCTGGTGGGATCGCGGAAGCTGGGGCTTATCAAGTATGTGATGGCCCTGATGAACGGCGCCCGCCTGGGCATCGCCGCCCAGTCGGTGGGCGTGAGTGAGGCGGCCTATCGTGAAGCTATGGAGTACGCCAAAGAACGGACGCAGTTCGGAAAGGCGATCATCCGCTTCCCCGCGGTTTTTGAGATGCTTTCGATGATGAAGGCCAAGCTGGATGCCTCCCGCACGCTGCTCTATGAAACCGCCCGTTTTGTGGATATCTATAAGTCGTGGCAGAGCATCGCCGAGGAGCGACAGCTCACCAAAGAGGAGCGCGATGAGATGAAGCATTACCAGAAGCTGGCCGACTTTTTCACTCCGCTGGTGAAGGGGATGTCGAGTGAGTATTGCAACCAGCTGGCTTACGACGCCGTGCAGATCCACGGGGGATCGGGATTCATGAAGGACTATCCCGTGGAACGGATCTACCGCGATGCTCGCATCACCAGCATCTATGAAGGAACCACCCAGCTGCAGGTGGTCGCCGCCATCCGCGGCATCACCACCGGTGCTTACCTGGCGCAGATCCGTGAGTATGAGGCGGAGACGGTATCACCCAAGCTGGAATACCTGAAACGGTCGCTGATCATCCTGACCGACGAGTTCGAACAGGCAGTGAAGAAGGTGCTGGCCACCGACGATAACGAGTTCATCGATTTTCATGCACGTCGCATGGTGGAGATGGCCGGACATATCATCATGAGCTATCTGCTGCTGCTCGACAGCAACCGCGATGAGTCGTTCCTGCGGTCGGCCAAGAACTACATCACCTTTGCCAAAGCCCAGGTGAAATCAAATGCCGAATACATCCGGGCTTCTGAGCTGAGTGACCTGGGGATGTACAAATATGAATTGTAGAAAATAGATACCAACCATTTGAATGAGGCTGTCTCTTTGCGGAGACAGCCTCTGTTTTTATATCTTTACCTGCATCAGCAATCCCGGGGTTGGTTTAAGGAGCCGGAAGATCATCCGGGTGATTGGATATTAATTTTTCGGTTGATTTTATCTGTTTTGTATTGGGTAAAAGCGGCGGACCTCAATTCTTTTGTACTTTTGCGGCCCTGTTGCAGACGGTTGTATATCACGGATGTAAATCCCGGTGCAAAAAAGTTTAAATTGCCCTGAAAAACCATGAGACGTAAAATTTACGGAGGGATATTAACCGGTGTCTGTGCTCAACGGTAATTAGAAGTGATCCATTAAAGGTGGTATTCCACCAACGGTTTGGCAGTCATTTCGAAAAACGAAAAAGTAAAAACCGGTTGACTGTACAATCCGGCCGATT
>CAZILU010000092.1:0-12981 GCA_964540165.1 uncultured Mariniphaga sp. | reverse complement strand
ATGATGCAGCATTATGTTTCTTTCATTATCATAATAATGACTGTTGCCAGAAACTGTCCCGGGGGCGACACCGGGCTAAGATCCCCATAACCCACCGTAGTCAGTGTAACCACGGCCCAGTATATGCTCAGCGGGATGCTGGTAAATCCGCCCTCCTCACCTTCGATCAGATACATCAGGGTACCCATGATGATGACCAGGATCACCACAAAAAAGATAAAAACGCTGATCTTCTCCCGGCTGTTCCAAAGGGCCCTTACCAACGTCCTCCCTGCCCGGGTATAGCGCGACAACTTCAGAATACGAAAAACACGCAGGAGGCGGAGGGTGCGGATGACCACCAGGCTTTGATAGCTGATGACAAAAAAGGCAAGATAGGTTGGAATAATGGAGAGGAAATCGATGATCCCATAAAAACTCAGCACATACCTCCAGGGCTTTCGCACGATGAGAATCCGCAAGATGTATTCCAGGGTAAAAATGATGGTAATCACCCACTCTGCCGTCACCAGGAAATCGTGATGCCGGTCTCGCACCGATGGGATACTTTCGAGCATTACCAGGATGACGCTGACGAAGATCACGATCAGCAGCATGACGTCAAACAGCTTTCCCGACGGGGTGTCTGCTTCAAAGATCACTTCATAGAGGGTATCCTTCAGGGTTTTTCTTTGCATGGCTAAATCCTGTTAACAATTACTATTTCAATAGAGCATGCGGGCTCTGATCGTATGAGGTATGGCCTTCAACTCTTTTAAGATCTTATCGCAGTAGTTCGATTCAACATCGATAATGACATACCCGATGTGCGGATCGGTCTGCAGGTACTGCGCGGCAATATTGATCCCCTTCGTGGTAAATACATCGTTGATATCTTTCAGCACACCGGGCATATTTTTATGGATGTGGAGGAACCGCTGCTTTTCGATGTTGGGCTGAATGGAGACCTGCGGAAAGTTCACCGCGCCCATGGTTGAACCGTTATCGCTGTAACGAATCAGTTTCTCGGCCACTTCCAGACCGATATTCTCCTGCGCTTCCTGCGTACTGCCGCCAATGTGCGGCGTAAGAATCACATTGTCAAACGCCTGCAATGGAGAGCTGAAAGGCTCGCCATTCGAGGCAGGCTCTTCAGGAAAAACATCGGCTGCAGCACCCGCCAGGTGACCTGACTTCAGAAAATCGATCAATGCCGGGTAATCAACCACCGTACCCCGTGATGCATTGATCAGAAGCGATCGCTTCTTCATGAGTGCCATCTGTTCGGCTGATATCATATTCCGCGTCTCATTCGTTTCAGGCACATGAAGGGTTATTACGTCCGATTTTCTCAACAACTCTGCCAGCGATCCACAGGATATGGCTTTCCCCAGGCTCAGTTTCTTCTCAATATCGTAATAGAAAACATTCATCCCCAACGACTCAGCCAGGATAGAGACCTGCGAGCCGATGTGTCCGTACCCGACGATCCCCAGGTTCTTCCCCCTTACTTCAAAAGAGTTCCCAACCGTTTTCAGCCAGGATCCCCGATGCGCGGCCGCATTTCGCAGCGGCACTTCGCGCATCAGCATGATAATCTCGGCAATAACCAGTTCGGCAACCGACCGGGTATTGGAAAACGGCGCGTTAAACACCGGAATACCCCGCTGCGTGGCAGCATCCAGAGCCACCTGATTTGTGCCTATACTGAAGCAACCCACGGCAAAAAGTTTTCCGGCCTTCCGCAGGATTTCGGGGGTAAGCTGTGTCCTGGATCTGATCCCCAGCATATGAACATCGTGTAGCCTCTTCTCCAGTTCATCCGCATCCGGAGCCGCTTTCAGGTTCTCCACCCGGGTATATCCAGCCTCCTGAAAACGGTTCATAGCGGAAGGATGGATTCCTTCCAACAAAAGTATCTTAATCAATCGCTTATCTAACGATAGTTTCTTTGACATGGCATCAGGTTTTTGACAAAATTAAAATTCTGTCAACAGAAACCGGATGGAAACAACCACTATTTTTTCTGAAACGGCAAAATAATTCACTTTCGCCAGGGAGGATCTTGCGAAACCGACGGCTTCGAATTTCGAAACAAAAAAAGATCCTTTACCACCGGCGGCACCGGTGGTAAAGGATCTTTTACGGTTAAACGGAAAGGGTTCTACTCTTCTCTGACAGCAGCGACTCCCGGCAGAACACGACCTTCTAAGTACTCTAACAGGGCACCTCCGGCGGTAGATATATAAGATATATCATCGGCGATGCCAAATTTGTTCACACAGGCAACGGAATCACCGCCGCCCACCAGGGAGAAGGCTCCTTTTTGAGTCGCTTTGACGATGGCATCACCAACGGCCCGCGATCCGGTGGCAAATTTCTCCATTTCAAAAACACCAACGGGACCGTTCCACAGAATGGTAGCAGAGTTTTCAATCACCTCTGTAAAACGGGCGATGCTCTCCGGGCCGGCATCCAGTCCCTGCCATCCTTCGGGAATCTGACCGGCAGGCACCAGGCGGGTATTAGCGTCTTCACTAAAAGCATCGGCTGCAACCACATCGGTGGCCATGATCAGGTTCACACCCTTCTCCTTAGCCAGCTTTTCAATATTCCGGGCGGTTTCGAGGAAATCGGGTTCGCAAATCGAGTCACCCACTTCTCCCCCATTGGCCTTCACAAACGTATAGGTCATACCTCCGCCCAAAATCAGGTTATCGACCTTCGACAGCAGGTTTTCAATGATGGTAATTTTTGTTGACACTTTGGCTCCGCCCATGATGGCTGTTAACGGGCGTTTGGGATTTTTCACCACTTTATCGAGGCTCTCCACTTCGCTCTCGATCAGGTATCCAAACATCTTATCGTTGGGGAAGAATTTGGCAATCACTGCCGTAGAAGCATGTGCCCGGTGAGCGGTACCAAAAGCATCGTTGATCCAGCAGTCGCCATTTTCGGCTAACTGAGCAGCAAACGCTTCATCACCTTTCTCCTCCTCCTTATGAAAGCGAAGGTTTTCTAACATCATCGGCTGACCGGGCTTCAGTCCGGCGACCATCTTTTTCACATCTTCTCCGATGCAGTCGGGAGCCAGCAGCACCTCCACGCCCAACAGATGGCTCAGGTGACCCACCAGGTGACGCATCGAATACTTATCTTCGGGCCCTTGCTTTGGCCGTCCGAAATGGGACATGATCACAGGGTTTCCACCAGCTTCCATCACCTTGCGGATGGTAGGCAGCGCAGCCTGTATACGCGTATCGTCGGTAATCTCAAAATTCTCATTTAACGGCACATTGAAATCGACACGGATCAATGCCTTTTTGCCTGAAAAATCGTAGTTGTGAATTGTTTGCATTTTCTCAGAATTTAATTTGCTAATTTTAACCAAAGGTAAAAAATATATCTGACAGATGAATGCGGCGGGCATGGCGAGGTAAAAAATTCACAAATTTATAAGAATGTTATGCAAAATAAAGTGAAACCCATTCGGATAACTGCCAGAATCCATTATTTTTGAACTATGTTTTTTAACGACATTATAGGCCAACAGCTTCTGAAAAAGCAGCTAATTCTCTCCGTCCGGGAGGAGCGGGTAAGTCACGCCATCATGTTTACCGGACGGGAAGGTACAGGGAAACTGCCATTGGCCCTGGCCTTCGGACAGTACATCTCCTGTATGAACCGGGGCGAAACAGACTCATGCGGGGTATGCCCCTCGTGCCGGAAGTACCTGAAACTGGCACACCCCGATCTTCATTTTGTCTATCCCGTATTTCCCACCAAGAAGTTCAACAAGCCCGAATCGGATGATTTTCTGCCCCAATGGCGGGAGATGGTGCATAAAAATCCCTATTTTACGCTGAGCCAGTGGCTGGGATTCATTGAAAATGAGAACGCCCAGGGGTTGATATACGAGCGGGAGAGTGATGCCATCATGCGAAAGCTGAACCTGAAGTCATTCGAGTCGGAGTACAAGGTGATGATCATATGGCTTCCCGAAAAGATGCATCAAAACTGCTCCAACAAGCTATTAAAATTGATCGAAGAGCCGCCCAACAAAACCGTGTTTCTAATGATAACCGAGGACGAAGATGCAGTTATCACCACCATTCGGTCGAGATCGCAACGGATCAAAGTGCCGCCCATCGACCCGGATTCGATGCGAAAAGCGTTAGAGAGCGGCGGGCAGGTTCCGGCAGAACAGATCCCGGAAGTTGTTCGTCTCTCCAATGGCAGTTATATTGAAGCTTTAGACTACATCAACTCCAATGAGAGTACGGCCCTCTTCTTCCAAAAATTTCAGGAGATGATGCGTATGGCTTACACCCGGCAGGTTCAGGATCTTCTTCCATGGGCGGAGGAGATGGCAGCCTTTGGCCGCGACAGGCAGAAAGCATTTTTCAACTATGCACTTCGGCTGGTCCGGGAGTACTTTGTTATGAACCTTAAGCAACCTGAGCTCATCTACCTGAATGATACAGAGCAGGCGTGGGGAGTAAAATTTGCCCCTTTCATCAACGAAAGGAATATCATTCCCTTTGCCAAAGCGTTTGAAGAGGCAATTTTTCATATTAGCAGTAATGGTAACTCCCGGATCATATTTTTAGACACGGCGCTGCGAATGGTAAGATTAATTAAACGATAACCGGATGAAGAGCGTTCATGAAATCGACCGGGGCGTGTGTAGTTGCAACTACTGCAACTGTGACAAGCTGCACGCGACCGACTGGCTGCAAGATATACCTCCGGCAGAGGGAAGAGACTATCACATTGCCGAAATTCGATTTAAAAATACCCGCAAAGATTTTTTCGAGAATGTCAACCAGTTAAAACTGCAACCGGGCGACATCGTTGCCGTAGAAGCCAATCCGGGTCACGACATTGGGGTTGTATCCATCACCGGGGAGCTGGTATTGGAGCAGATGAAAAAATACAAAGGGACCAGTTTAAACGGTGAACTTCGAAAGATCTACCGTTTGGCGCGCCAATCCGATATCGACAAGTGGGAAGAGGCG
This sequence comes from uncultured Mariniphaga sp., assembly GCA_964540165.1. GTDB lineage: Bacteria > Bacteroidota > Bacteroidia > Bacteroidales > Prolixibacteraceae > Mariniphaga. The sequence goes on along the minus strand of CAZILU010000092.1, from coordinate 7,984 downwards.
ATCTCCCGGGAGCACCAAACGATGATCAGATCGCGGCAAATTGCGGCTGAGCTGAACCTGGACATGAAGATCGGCGATGTTGAATACCAGGGCGATGGCACCAAAGCGATCTTTTATTATATCGCCGATGGCAGGGTCGATTTCAGACAGCTAATCCGCGTATTAGCCGACACCTTCCGGATCCGCATTGAGATGAAACAGATCGGAGCCAGGCAGGAGGCCGGCAGGATCGGGGGTATCGGTCCTTGCGGGCGGGAGCTCTGTTGCGCCACCTGGATCACCAGCTTTACCTCCGTGACCACCAGCGCAGCACGATATCAGGAGATCTCTCTGAATCCTCAAAAGCTGGCCGGCCAGTGTGGCAAGCTGAAATGTTGCCTTAACTATGAAGTGGACTCATACATCGATGCGCAGAAAAACTTCCCGGCAAACCACATCCCGCTGGAAACCGTTGCCGGCACCTACTATTTTCTAAAATCGGACATCTTCCGGGGAGTCTATTGGTACACCTCAAAAGGAGATGCTCCTTCGGCAGTAATCGGCCTGTCGGTAGAGAAGGTGAAAAAAATTCAGCAGATGAACCGCGCCGGGAAAAAGCCGGAGAAACTCATGTCAGAAGAGCAGACCCCCGTCATCCGGGAGGAGGATTCATTCCTCAACATGATCGGACAGGATGATATTAACCGGTTCACGACCCATAAAAGCAGTCAGAAGAGACGACGAAAAAAACCACAGGTGATTAAAAATCCAAACAACAGGACACCCGGTAACCCAAACAGAAAACCCAAAAAACCCATCATAAAAAAATGAAACGGATCGTTCCAGCAACACTTCTCGCGCTGTTTGTCCTGGCCGGACTAACATCGTGCGATTCATCCCGGATGTATGATGAGTATCAAAATATTCCGGAGATGACGTGGCACAAGGATTCCGTCATCGCTTTTGACGTTCCGGTCACCGACACCAAAAAAAACCACCACATTCTTATTCAGGTAAGACACAACACCGACTACCCATACAGCAACCTCTGGCTGTTTATCGAAGTAACACAACCCGACGGGCAGGTGCTGAGCGACACCCTGGAGATCGCCCTGGCAGAGCCATCGGGCAGATGGCTGGGCAAGGGAAACGGAAGCCTCCGTACCATACATCAGGCGTTTCGGCAACAGATCTATTTCCCGGTTTCAGGCTCCTATCGCTTCACCCTGCAACAGGGCATGCGCGATGAATGGCTGCAAGGAGTTCACGATGTCGGCATCAGAATTGAAAGGATATCACAACGTGAGTAAAAATAAACTGAAAAAATTTGAGGAGTTGTCGGGCTTTGACCATGTGGTTCAGGCTCCGTTCAAGTCATTGCAATTTAACGATTTCCATCTGAAAGGAAACTGGAACAGAGATTTCTTCGGAAATGGAAACCCCATGCTGCTGGAGTTGGGGTGTGGCAAAGGAGAGTACACGGTGGCGCTGGCCGAGTGTCACCCCGGACAAAATTTTATCGGCGTTGACATCAAGGGGGCACGCATGTGGAAAGGAGCTAAGAAATCCCATGAAGCGGGATTGAAAAACGTAGGATTTCTACGCACCAACATCGAGATTATCGATCGGTTCTTTGGACCCGGGGAGATCGATGAGATCTGGCTTACCTTTCCTGATCCGCAGATGAAGAAGAGCCGAAAGCGGTTAACCTCCACCTTCTTTTTAGAGAAGTACCGCCAATTTTTAAAACCGGACGGGATCATCCATCTTAAAACCGACAGCCGGTTTCAGTATGCCTATACCCGGGCACTGGTTCAGGTCAACGGACTGGAGGTAATAGCCGACACGGATGACCTGTACGGATCGGAGATCCTGAACGATACCCTGCGCATCAAAACCTTTTATGAAAAACAGTGGCTGAGCCGGGGAAAGACGATCAAATATCTGGCCTTCCGGCTCAACCAGTCTGAATGGAAAGAGCCGGAGGAGACCATTGAGAAAGATGATTATCGAAGCTTTGGCCGCAGTGCCAGAGATTTGTAAAACGAAACCGGATGAGTGATTTTTTCGAAAAAGTATATGCCGTTGTGAAGCAGATCCCGCCCGGGCGGGTCACATCGTATGGTGCGATTGCCAGCTTTTTGGGATCGGCCGGTTCGGCGAGGATGGTTGGCTGGGCCATGAACGCTGCACACAGCCACTCCGAATATGTCCCCGCCCACCGGGTGGTTAACCGCAACGGGCTGCTCACAGGGAAATTTCATTTTGATCATCCCGAGGCGATGAGAGAGCTATTGGAGAATGAGGGGATCCGTGTAAAAAAGGACCAGATCGTTCACTTTAAAAAACATTTCTGGGATCCGGCAGAGGAGCCGGGATGCAAATTCCCGGAGTCGGAGAGGTAAATCATCGGACGCTGTGAATCTCTGATCCGGCCCCATTACCTATGAAACACCCACCGGTTACCGGTTGCTGTATTGCTGTTGATAATAGCGCTGATACTCACCCGAAGTTACATTTTGCATCCAGGCCTCATTTTCGAGGTACCAGTCGATTGTCTTTTCAATCCCCTCCTCAAATTGCAGGGATGGCTCCCACCCCAGCTCATTTTTCAGCTTGGTTGCATCGATGGCATACCGCAGGTCATGTCCGGCACGATCTTTAACAAAAGTTATCAGTTGCTCGGAAGTGCCCTCGCCACGGCCCAGCTTTCGATCCATAATCCGGCAGATAACCCGGATCAGGTCGATGTTTTTCCACTCATTGAACCCGCCAATATTGTAGGTCTCACCAACCTTTCCATCGTGAAATATCACATCGATCGCTGAAGCATGATCCTCAACCCACAACCAGTCCCTGACATTCTCCCCCTTACCATAGACCGGCAGCGGTTTGTTGTGGCGGATGTTATGAATAAAGAGCGGTATCAGCTTTTCCGGGAATTGGTAGGATCCGTAATTATTTGAGCAGTTGGATAAAACGACCGGCAATGCGAAGGTGTCGTGATACGCCCTGACGAAGTGGTCGGAGCTGGCTTTAGAGGCTGAATAGGGACTGTGGGGATCGTACCGCGTTGTCTCTTCAAAAAATCCTTCCGGGCCCAACGATCCGTAAACCTCATCGGTTGAGATGTGGTAAAAACGTCTGCCTGTAAGATCTTTCCAGATAGCCCGTGCAGCGTTCAGCAGATTAACGGTTCCAACCACATTGGTATAAACAAACTCGGTTGGATTTGAGATGGACCGGTCAACATGGGATTCGGCTGCCAGGTGAATCACCCCGTCAAACTGCATCTCCTCAAAGAGGCGAACGATGAAATCACCATCGACAATATCTCCTTTGATAAACTGGTAATTGGATCTTCCCTCAACATCTTTCAGGTTGGCCAGGTTGCCGGCATAGGTCAGTTTGTCGAGGTTAACAATTTTGTATTGAGGATACCGGTTAACAAAACGGCGAACCACATGCGAACCAATAAAACCGGCACCTCCGGTAACTAATATCGTCTTCATCTCATTCATTTTAAAAATTTATAAAGATAATTATCTTATTCGTGAACGAACCACGCAAGGGTAACAAAAAGGCAGTTCAACCACCGGCTCATATACCCTGCACACGCTTCTCCCAGTTCCAGGCGGAGAGGATTGTCTCTTCCAGGTTCGACACAGCCCTCCAGCCTAATTCGTTGTTCGCCAGGGAGGTATCAGCCCAAATTTTCTCAATATCACCCGCTCGTCGTCCTACAATCTGATAATTGAGTTTCACTCCGGACACCTTCTCAAAGCAGGCAACCATCTCTAACACGGAGACACCCCTTCCTGTGCCGAGATTAAAAACTTCAAAACCACTCTTGTTTCTCTTCTCCAGGAGTCTTTCTACCGCTACCACATGCGCTTTTGCCAGGTCCACCACGTGGATATAGTCGCGAATGGCCGATCCGTCGGGCGTGTTGTAATCATCTCCGAAAACGTTCAGTTTCGGCCTGATTCCGGCGGCGGTCTGCGTAATAAAAGGCACCAGATTTTGAGGAACGCCTAACGGCAGTTCTCCAATCAGCGCCGTTGGGTGGGCACCAACCGGATTAAAGTATCGAAGGGCGATGGCCTGCAACGGGGGGTAGGCGTGTACGGAATCCCTCAGGATATCCTCATTGACCCGCTTGGTGTTTCCATAGGGAGACTCAGCCTCCTTGCGCGGCGACTGTTCGGTTACGGGCAGTCGATCCGGTTGCCCGTAAACGGTACACGATGAGGAGAAAACAATATGATCTACGCCATACTGAACCTGACATTCGAGCAGGTTAATCATGCTAACCAGGTTGTTCCGATAGTAGAGCAGCGGATTTTCTACCGATTCGCCAACAGCTTTGGAGGCAGCAAAATGGATAATCGCATCCACATCGCTGTTTCGTTGAAACCAGGCCTCGGTCTTCTCCCGGTCAGTCAGGTCTAACAGATCAAAGGCCGGCCTTTTCCCGGTAATCTCTTCAATACGGTCAATGACATCCCCCCTCGAATTCGAAAGGTTATCAATAACTGAAACGTCATATCCCGCTTCAATCAATTCAACAACGGTATGTGAACCGATGTACCCGGCACCACCGGTAACCAAAATTTTCCTGTTCATCATATTCTAATTTCACCGGCAAAATTACAAAATAAGCCAATGGGATTGACCCTTTTTTCCATTTGACCGCCTTTTTGATCAAACATTTTCCCAAAACAAAAGGATGTTTTGTTAATTTTGCTAAAAAATCAGAGATTAACCATAAAGTGAGTAACGTTTTTTGATCTCAAAAGAAGACAATCCAACCGTTACAAACGATGTCACACGATTAATTATACTATTTTCAAATGAACTTAGGCCGATATCTCAAAAAACTTCTTCTTGAAAATGAAACCGTTATAATTCCCGGGCTCGGAGCCTTCATTTCCGAATACAATCCCGCTCAGATCGATGAAGTAACCGGAGAGATTCTTCCTCCATCGAAAACGTTCCGATTCGACCGGCGGATTAAAAATAACGATGGCGTTCTTTCGGGTTATATCGCCAGCCTGGAGCAGATACTGCCTTCAGAAGCGCTCAAAAAAATTGACATTGAAAAAGAGGATATTCTCTTTCGTCTTGATAAGGGTGAGGCTGTTTCGCTTGGCACGCTGGGCAAACTGACCATGGATGCTACCGGAGAGATCAACTTCACCTCCGATCTGAAAGAGAACTACCTGCTGGATTCTTACGGTTTGGGGCCTGTCTCCCTGTCGGACAGGCCGGCAGAGAGCCCATCGGAAGAGCAAAGCGCGGAAGTCCTGCCGGACCATTTTCCGGAGAATCGTACAGAAACATCGGACATACCACCCATAATCCCCTCAGAACCTGCGCCTCCCGCTTACATCCCCAACAGAAAAAAATGGTGGATCCGGGTGGTGACCATACTTCTGATCGCAGCCATTGGAATATATCTCATTTTCAGGCCCTCGCAGAAAAACCAGACCGGACCAATGGCCGTTAAGGTTGAGCCTGTTGATCCCGGATACCGGCAACAGCAGTCACCAGATTCCATTTTAGCGGATACGGCGCCGGACGATACCCTCCGGGTAAAAGATGATCCGTATAAAACAGGTCTGTCTGACACCATCTCCGCGTATGATGATAACACCATGGAAACTCCCGGTCACGCTCCGGTATCTGCAGATTCGCAGGCTGTTAGCAGAGAGAGTGATACGATTTCATTCGAGACGATAGAGCCCGATACGACTAAATTCTACCTCATCGGAGGCAGCTTTAAACATCGGGAGAATGCCCATACGTTTTTTCAACAGATGAAAAGCCGGGGTTATGATTCCTTTCACATGACCAAAGAGGGTAACTTCTACATCGTTGGCATTGGCATATACGACACCGAGGGTAAAGCCTTCAGGGCACAGAAGGATTTCATCGACCGATACCCCGATTCGGGGGCCTGGGTACTGATGCCCGGGAAGTAGCCTGAATTACCGCCGGCGACCGTTGCCGGGCACATCCAGCTTCCGGCTATGTGGTTACCGGAATATCTTTTTAAAGGCCTCCTCCACCCGGGACACCCTTTCGAGGCGAATGGAGAATTTACTATGGTCGAAACCCTTATTCAGCTGCGGGATAAAGATCTTCTCAAAGCCCAGCTTATCGGCTTCGGCAATGCGCTGTTCGATCCGGTTCACGCCCCGGATCTCTCCGGTAAGGCCCACCTCCCCCGCGAAGCAGCATTTGTGGGAGATGGCGATGTCGATGTTGGAAGAGAGGATGGAGCAGATCACCGCCAGGTCGGTCGCCGGATCGCCGATCCGCAGTCCGCCGGCAATATTGATAAACACATCCTTTGCCGGCAGCTTAAAGCCGGCCCGTTTTTCGAGGACCGCCAGCAGCATGTTGAGCCGCCGCAGATCGAAGCCTGTCGATGATCGCTGGGGCGTGCCATAGGTTGCACTGCTCACCAACGCCTGTATCTCAATCAGGAATGGCCGGATACCCTCGATGGCAGCTGCCACCGCCGTGCCACTAACCTCTTCGCTGGCATGCGAGATCAGTTGTCCCGACGGATTCAGCACCTCCTCCAGTCCGTTTCCCCGCATCTCAAAGATTCCCAGTTCATTGGTTGAGCCAAACCGGTTTTTAGCCGCCCGCAGGATGCGGTAGAGGTAGTTATTGTCGCCCTCGAACTGCAACACGGCATCAACGATATGCTCCAGCACTTTGGGCCCGGCAAGTCCTCCCTCTTTATTGATGTGACCGATCAGGATGACCGCCGTATGGTGCTGCTTGGCAAATTTCAGAATGGCATTGGTGCACTCCCGCACCTGCGTTACCGAGCCGGGCGATGACTCGATCGTCTCTGTAGAGAGGGTCTGGATGGAGTCGATAATGAGCAGGTCGGGCCTGATCTGGTCAGTCTGTACCAATAAGTTCTCCAGCAATGTCTCACTTAGAAAGAGGCAGCTGCTTTTGGCATGCCCCAGCCGGGCAGCACGCAGTTTAATCTGCTGAAGGCTCTCCTCTCCCGACACATAGAGCACCTTTCTCCCCTCCAGCATCAGGGCGATCTGAAGCACCAGCGTGGACTTTCCAATACCGGGTTCTCCCCCTAAAAGCACCAGGGAACCAGGAACAATCCCTCCGCCCAACACCCGGTCGAACTCGGTAATGCCAACGCGGATCCGCTCCAGCCGCTCGGCACTGACATCCTCCAATCGGACCGGCTGACTGCTGCCGGGACGGCTTTTCAGCGAACCGGAGGAGCTCTTCTTCTCCACCACCTCTTCGATGAAAGTGTTCCACCCGCCACACGACGGACAGCGCCCCAGCCATTTGGGCGACTGAGCGCCACAATCCTGACAGAAATATGCCGTTTTTACCTGCGCCATCAATCCAGTTTTTTAATCCGTTCGATCAACTCCGAGGTAGAGATCCCGGGAACCAGTTCAAGACGTTCAACCCGCCCTCCCGATGCCAGCACCGTATCAAAACCGGCAATCTCCTCTACCTGGTATTCACTCCCCTTCACCAGTACATCGGGCATAATCAGGGCAATCAGGTCAGCCGGGGTATCCTCCTCAAATATAACCACAGCATCGACACAAGCGAACGCAGCCAGCAACACTGCCCGCTCCATCGCTCCCAACAGCGGTCGTCCCTCCCCCTTCAGCCGCCGGACGGAAAGGTCGGAGTTGAGGCCAACGATCAGCCGGGTGCCCAAAGCAGCCGATTGCATCAGCGAATCAACATGACCGTGATGAACCAGGTCGAAACAGCCGTTGGTGAAGACCACCTCCTCCCCCGTAGTGCGCCACTGCTGTAACAACGAAACAAACGGTTCATAACCGGTAAAAATCTTTTTCTCAATATCACACTTCATCGATACCAAATCTTTGTTCAAAAGTAATAAACCCCGGCAGTAAATTAGCGCTTCCAGGGAAAAAAACCGGCAGAAAAACGGACAAGAGCTCATCACCGTTATCCCAAACGCACATTT
>CAZILU010000091.1:12296-13436 GCA_964540165.1 uncultured Mariniphaga sp. | reverse complement strand
GTCTCCACCTGGGTTTCAAAATAGAGAAATCCATCCTCTCCGTAGCTCTTTTTCAGGTCGATAACGTAGCGCAGGTTATATGGACCCCTGGTAGCCGTCTCAAAGAGTGCTGAGCCAAACATGACGTGGCTTTTACCCCATACGAACGATGCATTTGAGCTGGCAGTTACCGGGAATGAGAACATGCTGTTCAGCCAGTCGTAAGGAAATTTGTCTGAGAACTTTGGAAGGCTGAGGTTTCCGGTAATATCACCGGCCAATGCCGGCGGCTCCATACGGGTGCTAAGTTTTAGTTTCCCTTCGCCACTGATCAGCCAGGTCTCACCATCGTTGGTGCCGATGCCGCCATCGGAAAAATCGATGGCGAACATCTCCAAAGGGTGGTCGTACGACATGGCTACCGTTCCTTTTACCTGGTATGGCTTGTCGATGAGTGGCGGCTTCAGAAACTGTCCCTCTCCCTTAACTTCGAAGAAGGAGGGCCATATGGTTTTGCCGCTGGCATTGATCAGGTAGAAGTTCTCGGAAGTGATGTCGGTGAAGATCCCTCCCAACTCAATCTCGATGGCCGGCTCGGTGATATTAGAGATATGGCCGAAGAAGCCTTTGATGCCGATGGTAGTAGTTCCCAGCACAAAGGGGGGCTTCGCTGCCTCCAGATGCCAGGCAATGCTGTCGAGGTACCCCTGGGCCATTTTAAACCCACCTCCGATTTCGCCAAAGGGCAAGGCGACATGGGCTCCGGAGACCAGGATGTCCTTTTCTGAATCGTAGTTGAAAACAAGATTTTTTAGACAGTAGCCATCAATTAACAGACCCAGGTCAGTCACTTCTATCCCATTCAGCGATATGCCACTGGTGCTGAAGGTCAGTCCCGATAGCTCAAACTCGGTTTTGTCATCGCCTCCTTCTCCACACGAGCCTGAAATGCCAGGCACTCCAATTTTACAATCCATCTGAATGCCGGTGGCGCTTCGTCCTCCCACCAGCTCAAGTCTGGAGAGTTTCAGGTCGATGCCAAATAACTGGCCCGTCTGTTCAAATTTGGAGTCGAGGAAGCTGGTGATGGCTCCCTCTTCCCCTAACAGGGAGAGCTCATATTCACCCTGGCAGAATGAGTACCTGCCACTGCTCCCGCCA
>CAZILU010000091.1:10720-12286 GCA_964540165.1 uncultured Mariniphaga sp. | reverse complement strand
TTGATATAGAACTCCCCTTCAGCTTTGACCGATAGTTTGACAGTATCGACCGTAATGTTCCCTTCAAAAATCAGTAATTCATTGATCGCAACCTTCCCGTTGGTAGTCAGTTCGTTATCTTCTCCGCTCTCCCAGGTGCCCTCTTCAACGCAAAATTCAAGCAACCCAACGGCCAAACAGGATGATGGTGCTGCCGGCCTCGACCAGAGCGTTAGCTTTTCGGCCAGGGGATTGGTGATTTTGCAGGTGTATTTGACATTGGCCTCCAGGTTGACAACGATCGAATCGGAGTTGCCGTTTTCAAGGGTTGAAAAGTCTAGTCCGTTTATATTTTTCATCCATTGGTATTGGTTGGCACTGCCCCCTGTCCGGATCTTCAGTGTTACCTTATTACCGTCAACGACCTCCTGATGATCAACGCTGTCCTGCTCTTCATAATAAAAATTGACAATTCCGGTGTTGTATTCGATATCTTCAAATGTCAACCGGTTTCGTCTGACATTCAGCCCTCTGATGTCGGGTGAAGATGCTTTCATCTGTGATAGTCCGGTCAGCCGGTTCCCTTCCATAAATACGGAATAGAGCCGGGGCAGGCCGGTGTTATTGAACGCCCCTTCCAGTTGATTGTTATTGAGGTATAGGTAACGAAGTTTGGACATATTCATCTGTGGGATCTCACCCGTCAGCCGATTGTTGGTGAGATTGATCTCATCCACTTCCGGTAACATCAGGGCAGGAATGGCTCCAGTCAGCTGATTATCATTGAGCGTCAGCTCATCCAGGTCGGGAAAGTTCATGGGTGGGATGTCCCCCGAGAGCTTGTTATTGGACAGGTTGAGCCGGTATAGGCTTGGCATCTGAAAAGCCGGAATTGATCCGGTTAATTGATTGTGCTGTAGTTCCAGATACTCCAGGGAAGGCAGGGAAAGGTGCGGGATGGAATCGGTCAGCTCATTGGCCGCCAGGTCCAGGATTTCCAGCCGGGGTAGTGATAGTGCCGGAATAGATCCGCTGAGTTTATTGGATGAGAGGTCCAACTCCTCCAGAAGCGGCAGATTAAGAGTGGGGATGCTTCCGGTGAGGCTGTTTCTGTCTATGTGTAAAATTTTCAACTTCGGACAGTTGATGACCGGTATTGGTCCGCTGAACTCGTTGTAGGTGAGGTCGAGTGTCTGCAGATCTGGCAGATTGAAGGCAGGGATATTTCCGGAGAATTTGTTGTAGAAAGCATTGAGGGTTACAAGGCTGATATAATCTTTAAACGAGGGAAGCGGCCCGGAAAGGTTGTTGAATGAAATATCGATCGTTCGCACCTTTGGCATGTTGAGCAGGGGTAGCGTTCCTGTCAGATCGTTGTGATTTATTTTAAATGTTTCACATTCGGTAAGAACCATGTCATCAGGAATACTTCCGGAAAATTTGTAGGGCGTTGAATAATTTTTGTAGTTGGAGAGATCAAGCAACTTCAGCTTTGGACAGTTGATGCTGGGCAGCTCCCCTGAAAACTTGTTGTTGGAGACATCCAGATACTCCAGGTTAGGAAACCCAAAATATTTATTGATGCTG
>CAZILU010000091.1:0-10710 GCA_964540165.1 uncultured Mariniphaga sp. | reverse complement strand
GAGACATCCATATTTTTCAGAGACGGCATTCCGGTAAAAAGGATTAATTCGCCCGAAAAGCTGTTGTTGCTCAGGTTTAAGACCTCAAGACGAGGGAGGTTGAAGTCGGGAATGGTTCCGGTTAATTCATTGCTGTAAAGGTACAGGTGGGTTAGCTCCGAGAGGTTAAAATTGGGAATTTCACCCGTTAGCTTATTGTTGGCCAGGCTGAGCGTTTGAAGCTTCGGGCAATTGAGTGTCGGGATGTTCCCGGAAACCTGGTTGTATCCCAACTGAAAACTGGTCAGCTCATCGAACGTCAGGTCAGGTATCGAACCGGTGTAGCCATTACTGCTTATAGAGAGGTATTGAATTTTGTATTTATGGATGAAAATGCTGTCCATAATCTGTGGATTGGACTCATTTGGGACCACTTTGTCAAACGTGGTCTCCACCACCACCGGTACCACACCCTCGATGTTGAGGTATTTGTCTGAAACCTCAGTGGAGACAGGCCAGCCGGTGCCACTGATATTGAGCGCCTCCGCCAGCTTGTTTAATTCATCGGCCTCTGAACCGAGCATCTGGTGTTTGTAAATATTGATTGATTTGGATTGAATGAAGAGTACAGAAAAAACCACTAAAAGAAGTAAATGTCTCTTTTTCATAGGGATAAGATAAAGTTTTTTACAAAATTACTGATTGGTTATGAAGATGTAATTTAGGAAATTTTTTTTAATAATGAGGACTTTATTGAAAAAAAATGAATAGAAACAGACACGGTGTGGGGATACGTTTTTATTGAACAAACACTTTTTTATTTTGATGGTGTATGGTAAGTTTTTTCTTATTTTGGGGCTCTTAAAATAAGATGGTTATGGAAAGAAAAAAATCAGTTCTCTATATTTCATTGTTGATTTCGGTTTTGTCGGTTATTTATACCTCTTGTGGGTATTTGGATACGAAAACTGAATTTGGAAAAAATTTTCAGAAGGATACCGAAATCCTTTCGTCCGATGCTTTCGAAGGACGTGCTCCTGCATCGCCTGGTGGGGAGAAGACGATCAGCTATATTCGTTCACGGTTCATGGAGGCGGGCTTAATGCCGGGGAATGGCGACTCTTTTTTTCAGCCTGTGCCCCTGCTTGAGACTGAAGGGTCGGCATTTTCGCCGCTCACGGTAACCGGCGACGGTTTCTCTTATGATTTTCAATACCTCGATGATATGGTTGCCTGCACTTACCGGCTCGAGGAGGAGATTGGCATCAACCAGTCTGAGATGATCTTTGTCGGCTATGGCATCGTGGCACCCGAATATAACTGGAACGATTATGAAGGGTTGGATGTTCGGGGAAAGACGGTCGTGATTTTGGTGAACGACCCCGGGTTTGTTACGCGTGATTCATCACTGTTTACCGGCCGGGCGATGACCTATTACGGGCGTTGGACCTACAAGTTTGAAGAAGCAGCTCGTCAGGGGGCTGCAGCGGCCCTGATCATCCATCAGCCGGAGCCGGCAAGCTATGGGTGGAAGGTCGTTCGCAACTCCTGGTCGGGCGTTCAGTACCATGTGGTCGTGAACGGTAACAGCGATCGCCTTCGGGTGGAGGGTTGGATTCAATATCCTGTGGCTGAGAAGATTTTTGGCAGTGCCGGGATCGATCTGTCAAAGGCAATGAACGATGCTGCCAGACCCGGCTTTACGCCCATTCCCATGAAGACAGAGGCATCCCTCACTTTTAAGAACAGGTACAGAACGCTGGAATGCCATAATGTGCTGGGATACATCAAAGGCACCCGGTATCCGGAGGAGACCGTGATCTATATGGCTCATTGGGATCACCTGGGGATGGTTCAGGGCGAGGGTGGGCCGGAGATCTATCACGGGGCCGTTGACAATGCCACGGGCGTTGCCGCACTGATATCGATTGCCGAACAGTTTCAGCAGGAGAAACAGAAGCCAAAACGGTCGGTGTTGTTTATCGCTGTTACGGCCGAGGAGTCGGGACTGCTTGGATCGAAGTACTATGCTGAACATCCCGCCTTTTCGATCGCCAAAACCGTTGGTGGTATCAATATCGATGCGATGAATGTGTATGGGCCTACCTATGATATTGTGTCGGTTGGATATGGCTTTTCAGACCTCGATCGCTATCTCGAAAAGCATGCAGCGCTCCAGGGACGAATCGTGAAACCGGATCCAACCCCCGAACGGGGCTCCTATTTTCGCAGCGACCATTTCAATATGGCGCGCCAGGGGGTCCCTATGATCTATGCCCGTGGAGGCGATGAGTACACCGGTCGCGATTCGACCTATACCAAAATGGTCAGAGACGATTATGCCGGTCGTTACCATGCGCCCGAGGATATCATCCACGACCTTTGGAATTACGATGGCGTTTGGCAGGATCTGCAGCTCTATTTCGCTATTGGAAAGGAGCTGGCCAATGCAGATGAATTTCCCAACTGGGCCGATGACCATGCTTTCCGGCCTTTACGGGATGCTACGGAGCATCTCAGAAAACGGTAGGCTAAGGCAGATAGCCCAGGAGTTCAGCGAAGCGTGCTGCGGTTTTTTTTTCGTCCGATTCAGCTTTTTCCCGACTAAGGGAGGCAATTAGTGCTGATAAAATTGCCGGATCGGCAAGCATGACCGAAAAACAGCTCATCTCTGATGTCGTCTCTCCCAGGTCAACCGCCAGCAGAAGGGCGTTTTCAATGATGTTATTGCGGATGTCCAGCCAGGCCTGCTCAATGATTCCGGCGATCGCCTCATCATGTCCGATCAGTGTGTAGTTGGGGCCGGTAATGTGCAGGCGCATGGCTATGGCTGCGGCCGGTGCACTGGCCAGAGTCCAGGGAAAGTGGATGGGCGACATAAACCGGGGCTCCTGCTCCAGCGCCAATTGCCAGAAGGCAACAGAGGCAGTGATGCCGGCGTTCGAAGTAGCGGTATAAATGCCCGTTCGGGACAGATCCAATGAGGTGGTCCAGGGCCGGATATCAGAGCTTATTGCTTCGCAGATGGCTGAAAACTCATCCAGCGATGGGGTCTCTGTCTCTTTGTTCAGCAGATGGTTAATTTTCATTTTTTTCTGGTCGTTAACATGGATCGTAACGGCTGATGATCATCGATGAGTTAAGGCCGCCAAAGGCAAATCCATTGTTCATGATGTGATTGATGCGAACCGGTATGGCCTCTGTAACCAGCTCCACGTTAAGGGCGGAATCGGGATTTTTCGTTTGCAGTGTAGGCGGAATTATCTGTTTTTGAATTGATTGGATGCAGATAGCTGCTTCCAGCGCTGTTGCCGCCCCCAGGGAGTGCCCGATGGCCGGTTTGAAGGCACTTACTTTTGGCTGTTTCTCTCCAAATATTTGGTTGATGGCTCTTGCCTCGGCCTGATCGGATACGGTGGTCCCGCTTCCATGAGCGCAGATCCAATCGATCTGCTCCGGTGCCAGTCCTGAAAGTTGCAACGCCAACAGCATGGCTGCTGCCATACCCTCCCCGCCGGGCCGGGGGGCTGTCGGGTGATATGCATCGCACGATACACCCAGGCTGCCCAGGGCGCATAAGATGGTGGCTCCTCTTTCCCGGGCGGATGCTTCGCGCTCTAATACAAAGAATGCCGCCCCCTCGCCCAAAACCATTCCATTCCGGGCTGCATCAAAAGGACGGCACTCTCCGGTCGGCGACATGGCCCTGGATCGGGAGAACCCGGCCATGGCTATCCTGGAGAAGGGATCAACACCGCCTGCCAGGGCAACATCGCAGATCCCGTTTCTGATGTATTCCGCGGCGGCCCCTATGGCATAGTTCCCTGCGGCGCAAGCAGCGCCATACGCACGGACAATCCCGCTAATGCCCAGCTCGGACTTGATATAACGGCCTGTTCCATAGCAGGTCGCTTCGTGCAGAGTCCGGTGATCTGCCGGTTTTGCCTCTTCAAAGGCATAGCTGTCGCCAATGGTGCTTCCCACAAACAGCCCGATGTTTCGCCATGTCGGGAAGGCTCCGGAGGCTTCAAGGGCCCGACGGGCAGCAAAGAGCGCTAACGCTCTGCCCCGGAGGGCCGGCACTGACTCAAAGCCTTCGATACGGCAGGCTTTGATGCCCCGAAACAGCTGAGCTTCCAGATCGGGCCACTCCTTCAGGGCAGATCTTCTCTCCATAAGGGCACACCACAGGTCATCGGCTGAACTCCCCAACGGAGAGATCACGCCCACCCCGGTTACAACGATATGCCTACCCGGATCATTCAAGGTTATTGAGTTTTTGCATCAGATAATCGGTTATTCGTTGCAGCGTGGTGAACGTTTTGATATCTTCATCGGGGATTACCATGCGATAGCGATGCTCAATGCGGGCAACCAACTCTATCAGATCCATAGAGTCCATGCCCCACTGTTCCCTGAATTGATCGTTCAGCGGGAATTCTTTGGGCACTGTTTTTTTTATCTGTGCCAGGTTTTCCCTTAAAAATTGTACAATTTCTTCCTCTTTTTGCATGGTTTCTATTCAAAAATTTTAATCTCTTCAGCCAGTGTGATGGCCGCGTCTGTTGAGCCAACCGGGGCTAACGGATCGCCAATGAGCCGGTATGCGCCGATGGCTGATTTGTGCTGGGGGAGTGATGCCATCAGCAATTCACCGATGGTTTGACAGCCCCGGAGCACTCCTTCTGTCAGGTTAACTGCCCATTTGGTATTGTCGGTATGTTTGGTTGCTGTTACGGCTCCAAATGAGGAGGCTGCCAGGCCCTGATATACCAGGTTCTCGCTGAATGAGATTCCGGTTCTCTTCCGCGATGCTGTGTGGCAACAGATGGATAGTACAGCGCCCATGGGCTCATTTTTGTATGCCTGCAGGTGGTGGATGCGAATGCCGTAATAGCCAACCCACCCTTTAGGCCTGGCGTGCCCTAAATAGATGGAGAGCCCCAGCCCGCTGTTGATACCACGAAGCATATCTTCCGGGAAAACCAGATCACTGGTCCACTTGAATGTTCGGATCTTCTCACGGTTGCCGGCAAGAATCTCTTCGATGCGGGCGCTTAGCTCACGGTACCGCTGTTGCCGTTGAGAGAGCAGTGCAACAGCCGGAGTTCTGTTTTCTCTGGTCTGAACGCGTGCCGCCGTGGCTGCAAAGCTCCGGATATGTTCCGGAAGCCTTGGCAACAGCAGCCCGATTGGAATTTTCTTTTCTTTGAGATCAATGCAGGGAGCCTGAACCACCGTTCCCGGAGCCCGGTTTCCCGGCGCAATCATCAGAATGGCATCCCGCTCCATGCCTAGTTTCTCGAGCTCTCTCATGCCGGGGATGGCCTTCCCAAGCGTCTCGAAGTGCACACCGATCCCACGGGTTGCATAGGCATGCAATAACTCATCCAGAGCGTTATAGGCTTCTCTGGATGACAAAATCAGAATGCTCTTTTCAGGCTGCACGATCGGGCATTCCGGATTGTACAACATCGATAAACGGCTGCCACGGCTCGTAGTTAGCAAAGGATTGTCCCAGAAGCATTTTCCTGACAAAATAGTGCATCACGATCTGCCCCTGTTCTTCGGGATTAAATTTGAAGAAGTCGCCAGCGGCACTGTTCAACTCATTCTGTCCGCCTTCACCCGTGATCACCCCTTCCCCGCGATCCATCGATCGCCCGTCGTAGTATGCATTGGGTACCGAAATCGCAGGCAGCGACTTGTTGTATCCGTAGTTGTAACCATCGTCGTTAAGCCATTGCGAACCGATGGCATGTGCCAGGTATACCGGGCCAACATGCTGGTTCTGCCATACATGGGTAATTTCGTGGATCAGCTTGGAGCGGTCAAAGTCATCATCGGTATCGAAGTTGATCAGGTTTCCGGTAACGAAAGCCCTGCTGTCGCGCTCTGTTGTAAGTTGACTGAACTCTCCGGCAAAGAGCCGGTTGAAAAAGTCCTGAACCCCAAAGATGATCTTGTTCGAAATGCTTTCCTGGGAGATGAATACCTCGTCCAAATTGATGGATGTGCCAAATATGCTCTCGGCATCGGTACGTTCTGCTGCTGTCAGAGGTCGGAACGATCCAAGTGTTTCAAACAAAATGGATACCCCGGCCCCAAGAGCGCCTCCGGATACTTCCAGAATACCCAACAGGATATCCAGCGCAGCCTCCCCGATTTTGACCAGCATCTCTGTCACCTCTTTCATAAATGCTTCTGCTGTTTCAATAATAACAGCCTGGTAGATGTCTTTGATGGTGGTCTCTAATGACCGCATCGCTTTTAGGAGGTTTTTGAGGGAGCTGCCGGGATTTTTCACTGTTTCTGTGATCAGTTCCGCCACGGTAATGGTTGCGGCAAAGGCTCCTTTAACGACTTCGGTGAGCACTTTTACCGATTTTTTACCGGCCCAGAGGATCAGATTTGCCACTCCGTATCCGGCATTCATCACCCCTTCCACCACCTTGGAGAGGCCCGGCAGGAAATCTCTCTCGATATAGTTAAAGAGGTAGTTAACCGAGTTTTGTATCCGTACGGTAACCTCTCCCAGCGTAACAAGTGCCAGGTCGCCGGCAGCTTCCGCCCATTCGATTACCTCACTGACGGCTGATTGAACATCTTCAATCAGGATTACAATGGAGTCCAGCACCTCATCGGCTCGTTCAGATGCCCAGTCCAGCATTTCAGTAACGCTTTTTTTGACAAACCGGATGGAGAGGACGCTGCTGCGCCACAACCGGGAGCCTAATGCTTCCCCCCGGTCTAACAACCATTCGAATATATCGCCCACAGGTCCTGTGGCTTGCAAGATTCCATTGATCATTTTTCGGAACACAAAGTAGCTTTTATTTGCTATAGACTCTAAAAGTTCGGCAACGGTAGTGCCTACAGCTAATGCTGCTTCCAGGAAACGGGCCGCAACCTTATAGGTAAACTTCGTTAGCGTAGCGGTAAATTCAATGACGGTTTTCCCCAGGTCAAAGATCGAT
Source organism: uncultured Mariniphaga sp. (assembly GCA_964540165.1). Taxonomy (GTDB): domain Bacteria; phylum Bacteroidota; class Bacteroidia; order Bacteroidales; family Prolixibacteraceae; genus Mariniphaga. The sequence continues at coordinate 3,754 of CAZILU010000091.1, read as the reverse complement.
TGCACCACCTTTTTGAGGTAGCTGAAGCCTATGGCAACAACTTCCGTAAGAAGGGATGTGAGCGATTTGCCCAGCTCAAAAGCAGCTTTAACGATCTTTTTTACCGCCTGCGTGCCGCGGCTTGCGATGGCGAGAACCATCTCTCCGACCGACTTCCCTGCATTGAGGAGTGCCTCAACAATTTTTTTTGCCGTTTCGAAGGTAGTAGTGGCACAGTAACCGATGAACTCCGTTATTGAAATGCCAATCTGTGCCACAGACCGGGTTACTTCATAAACGAGTTCTGCTCCGGCACTGATCACCTTGTCAAACAGATTGGTTACGGTATTTCCCAGATCGATAAACGATTGTACAATTTTGTTTAACAGGTTTTGGGGGCGGGTAATGGCTGTCCACGCAATATCCACGATGGTAATTCCCAGCTCAATCATAGCCTGCACCGTGCTTTTAATCAGCGTGTATCCAAACTTAAGCGCCTGGTTAAGGATGTTGCCAATCGATTTTCCAATGGAGATCAATGTCTGAACTCCCTGTTTGATCCAATCATAGGTTTGCACGGCTAACCATTCTAAAAACTCCCCTAATGCCCGGCCCAGGTTATCGATGGCTTTAAGCACAATAGCAAGGGAATCTTTAAGAAACTCAAATGTCTGGCGTAAAACTTCATGCAACGCTTTCCCGATGGCTTCCAGTCCGGCGACAAATTTTCGTACCAGCTGATACCCCGTCACGGCAGCCGCTTTTATGATCTCCCAAACCTCTTTCCCGGCTTCGATGAAAGAGCGGGCCAGGCTTCCTACGGCATCGATGGTCCAGGAGACGGCATCGACAAATGCTTCGGCCATGGCAGAAATGGCATCGCCAAGTCGCTCTAATGCCTCTTCAAATGCATCAACCACAGCGGTCACTGCATCAACAATGGCATCGGCGATATCTTCGAAGAACTCAATAACGGCTTCGTCATTCTCCTTGTCGGGAAAGGCCGGTTTCCCTTTTTCAATTTTCCGGATCTCATCCCCGCTCTCTTTGAGCCACAGCATTACCTCCCGGATGGCGGCACGATCTTTCTTATCCGTTTCGTCAATAACGAAATCTTCCATGATCGTCCGGGCCTGCATTCGTGGCAGCTGACTGATGGCATGAACCACCCCCCGTGCCTGTCCTGCCTTGCGGTATCCTTTAATGGCTGTTCTGCGCTCGGATCGATCCATCAGAGCAACGCCCTGGAAAAACGCACGGTGCTCCATCTTGTCGCTGAGGGTAACGGCATAGGCCTCTGCCAGCTTTTGTGCTTTGGCCCGGCTTACCTGATTCATCGCTTTAAATGCCGGAACCAGCTCGGTTTTCTTATATGAAGCAGCGGCCAACGCTTCGTGGAGCTCTTTCCGGCTGCGAAAAGAGGCTTTTTCGGTGGCCCTTAGAATCCGGTTGTCCGGATGGAAATGTAACGGTCCGGACATGAGAACCTCTCTCTTTGCCACTTTCTTGGATGGGATGGTGCGTTTTGCCGGGTTGCTTTTAGCCGGAGTCTTTGATGAACTCCTTTTAGCCGGACTCTTCGATTTTTCAGCCATAGATTTAGATTTTAATGAGATGAAACGAGCGTAAAAAATGACCTCTCCGATCAAATATAAGAAAAAATTGTGAATTGCCGTTAGTAACTGTTGGTAAATAATTTATAGATTTTTATTTTATGGTTACGAACGAAGGCCTAATGCGATTCGCTGTAGCCTGTTTGCTTGATTTTTTGCATGTTTTTGAAAAAAAGATATAATATAACGCTTTGATTCTCTTTTATTAATCCGGATAATTTTGTATATTTATTAGCTGTTTTGTCATTTGTCATTTGTCATCTCTTTGGCGGAACAACGAAAAATACCGGTGCCGGAGTTCTGGTTGTTTCAATTTCAGGAGATCGCCAGGGCTCAGTCGGCCAGGTTTCGGAGTGATTTGCGAATCGGTATTCACTGCCAGTTTGGGTTCAACAGATCAGGAAATACGCCTTTAAACCTTAATATAACGTTGAGATGAAGCGATTTTTATTATTCCCCATACTGGGATTGACTTTTTTGATTCTGGTGTTAATTAAAATTTTTGCTGCTCCCCGACAGGATAAAACCATGGTTATGCCACCGGGTCTGCAACCGGTACAGGCCGAATGTATGGTTGCTGAAACAAAGCCGGAAGTTTTTTCATATACTGCCGTAGGCAAGATCAGGGCCAATGAAAGGGTGGAGCTGGCGAGTGAAATTTCCGGACGGTTGGTTTCGATTCACTTCCGTGAGGGGAGTCGCGTGAAAAAGGGTGATCTGCTTTTTCATCTTGATGATTCCGAATGGGTAGCGGAGCTATCCCGCTTGGGTGCTGAACTTGAACTGGCCCGAAACACCGAAGAGCGGAACAGGCCGCTGCTGAATTCCGGAGGTATCAGTCAGCAGATTTTCGACGAGATGGTTCGTCAGCGAAAAATATGGGAGGCATCGGAGCAGTTACTACGCATAAAGATTGAGAAAGCCAATATACGGGCGCCTTTCGACGGATATGTCGGAATCAGGAACGTAAGCGAAGGGGCTATGATCGTTCCGGGCACCGTGCTGACGCTGTTGGAGGACCTGGACCGGCTGAAACTGGAATTTTCTGTTCCTGAATATTATGCGGCAACGATTCGGAAAGGGGATCGCATTCGGTTTCGTGTTGAAGGGATTCCCGGCTTTCAGGAGGCAGTGATTGATGCCAGTGACCCTTCGGTAAACGCGGTTACCGGAAATTTTCATGTAATGGCACTGGTTATTAAGCCCCTGCCCGCGCTTAAGGCTGGTGTGGCAGTCAGTATTACGCTGCAGGCGGAGAGTCCCTCTCCGGCATTGTTTATCCCCACGCAGGCACTGGTTCCCATTGCCGGCGGATACCATGTGTTTGCTCTGAAAGAGGGGAAAGCATCGGTCAGAAAGGTGATTACCGGAGTTCGTTCCGATGATGCGGTGGAGATTGTCGATGGGGTGACCCCTGGCGACACGATTCTGCTGACAGGCTTTATGCGGATTAGAAACGGTTCTCCGGTCAAAATTAGTAACCTCTGGTAATATGAGCCTTTCATCTACTTGTATTGAGCGTCCGGCACTGCCCGTTGTGCTTGCTCTGTTGATGTTGATTGCCGGTGTTGTAGGATTTAAATTTCTTCCCGACAGGGAATACCCGGAGATGGATCCTCCCGTAGTTAATGTGACCACGCTCTATACCGGGGCCAATGCGGAGGTGATACAGGCTCAGATAACCGAGCCTTTGGAACAGATGATTGCCGGGATTGAAGGAATCAGGACCATCTCCTCTTCATCATCCGAGCAATCCAGTGTGATTACCATTGAATTCAATTTGGGTGATGATCTGGAACGTGCCACAAACGATGTACGTGACCGGGTCTCCAGGGCCGTTCGTTTTCTTCCGAAAGATGTAGATCCTCCCATCGTTGAGAAACTGGATGCCAATTCAAATCCCATCGTCTTTGTAATTGTTGACAGCGAGGAGCACAACATCCTTGAAATTAACGATGTAGTTGACAGGTTTCTTAAAGATCGTTACCAGACGATTCCCGGCATTGCCGGGATAAAGATCTTCGGTGAGCGAAAGTATGCCATGCGCCTTTGGTTGAACCCGGAGAAGATGCAGGCGAAAGGGATTACCGCGACCGATGTGCAACAGGCCGTATTTAATGAGAACCGTGAAGCACCTGCGGGTAGGATCGAAGGGGATAATA
>CAZILU010000090.1:0-13547 GCA_964540165.1 uncultured Mariniphaga sp. | reverse complement strand
GGCACGCCTGGAAAGCGTGTGTACTGCAAAACGGTACCGGGGGTTCGAATCCCCCCCTCTCCGCAAAAAACCAAATAGGGTTAGAATATCGAAAAAAAATAGGATACGTTAAAATATTTTAAGCGGATATATTTGATTATTTCGCAGGAAAACGTGTTCTTTGTGTTAAGAATTTAGAAAATTGAAATAATTTTAAAGTTAAGAAGATTATTAATTAAAAATTCAAATTAATTATGAAAAAACTATTCGCATTGATGGCATTATCAGGAATGCTGTTTTTTATGGTTTCAAGCGCTGTGTATGCTCAGGATGCGGCAGCTACCGGTGATTCTGCTGCTGTTGCACAGCAGGAACAGGTTACTTCAGTTGCCGATCCGGTTGAAGAAGCAGCCGCCGTTGCAGAAGATGGACAATCGCTGCACAGCCAATTAAAGAAGACATTCATCGAAGGTGGTCCTATGTTTATGTCCTTTGTATTAATCTCATTAATACTTGGTTTGGCATTCGCAATTGAAAGGGTACTCTACCTGAACCTGGCTACAAGCAACACCAAAAAACTACTGGCAAATGTTGAGCAGGCCTTGGAAAGTGGTGGTATTGAAGCGGCGAAAGATGTATGCCGCAAAACCCGTGGTCCTGTTGCCAGTATTTTCTATCAGGGTCTCGACCGGTTTGACCATGGTATTGAAGTGGTAGAAAAATCGATCATCTCTTACGGTGGTGTTCAGGCAGGCCTGTTAGAAAAAGGATTGAGCTGGATCGCTCTTTTCATCGCACTGGCTCCGATGCTTGGGTTCCTTGGAACGGTTATCGGTATGATCGAAGCATTCAACGCCATTGAAATCGCAGGTGATATCTCTCCCACGTTGGTGGCTGGTGGTATTAAAGTAGCTTTGATCACAACCGTAGGTGGTCTTATCGTTGCTATCATCCTTCAGATCTTCTACAACTACTGTCTGGCAAAAATCGACAGCATTGTTAACAATATGGAAGATGCATCGATCTCTCTGTTAGACCTTTTGGTTAAGTATCAATTGAAAAAATAAGCATTACAGATGGAAAAATTAGGAAAAATAGTAACGATTGTACTATGGGTCCTGCTCATTGTGTCGGCGGTACTTGTTGTCTCTCTGATGGTCAACATCAGTGACAATGAGGCCGATGCAACCATGGGCGGTTGGATCAACTCCAACCTCATCTGGGCCTATATATTAATGGCTGTCGGAGCAGGCATTGCAGTCCTTTCCGGACTGTTCCACATGGCTACCGATATGCAGGCAGCCAAGAAGGGGCTGATATCACTTGTGTTTGTAGTTGCCGTTGCCCTGGTCTCTTATCTGCTGGCTTCGGATGCATTGCCGCAATTTGCCGGGGTACAGAAGTTTATTAATGACGGAACTCTGACACCCCAGGTATCAAAATTGGTTGAAACAGGATTGTTTGCCACTTACATCTTATTAGGCATAGCCATCCTTTCGATTGCAGCGTCATCCGTTACCCGCTTATTTAAATAATTTAAACCGTAGTAAACAGGAAAATAAGTTATGGCAAGAAAAACACCTGAAATACCGTCGGCATCATTGGCAGATATTGCCTTTATGCTACTTATCTTTTTCCTGGTAACAACTACGATGGACGTTGACAGCGGTTTGGAAAGAAGGCTCCCTCAATGGGTCGACCCGGAAGAGCTTGACGATGATCAGCAGATTAAGGAGAGGAATGTTTTTGTGGTTCTGGTGAACCGCAACAACGACTTGCTGGTTGAAGGAGAGTATGCCCGGATTAATGATCTGAGGGAACGAGCCAAAGAGTTCATGAAAAATCCATACAATGATGAAACATTGCCCGAAAAAGAGCCCATGGAGGTGCAATTCTTCGGCGAAGTTCCGGTTACCAAGGGAGTTATCTCTTTACGGAACGACATGGACACCAAATATGGAACGTACATCGCTGTTCAAAACGAACTGGTTGCTGCCATTAATGAGTTGAGGGAGGAGCTGGCGAAAAGCCACTTCGGCAAGAGCTATTCCGACCTGACTAAGGACCAACAGGAATCGATCCGAACGATCTACCCCTCGCGAATCTCAGAAGCTGAACCCAAAAAGGTAGGAGGAAATTAATATGAGTAAATTTAGAAAAGGAGATTCAAAAGAGTTACCTGCTATTTCAACAGCTTCATTGCCCGATATCGTATTTATGTTGCTGTTCTTCTTTATGGTAACTACGACCATGCGTGAAGTAACATACCTGGTTAAGCTTACCCTGCCCAACGCTACCGAGTTGACAAAACTTGAAAAGAAGTCGCTGGTAAGTTATATCTATGTTGGGGAACCGCTTCCTCAATATCAGAAAACGTTTGGTATAACACCGCATATCCAACTGAACGATCAGTTTGCCAACGTAGCCGATATACAGGACTATATCATCGCTGAAAGGGAATCGAGAAATGAAGCTGAAAGGCCCATGATGATCACCTCTCTGAAAGTGGATGAGAACACAACCATGGGTATTATTACCGACATAAAACAAGAGCTTCGTAAGTCTGCCGCGTTGCATATCAACTACTCATCGCGACAGCGTGTAGAGCGCTAAAAAAAAGGGATATCAAAAAAAAGGGAAGTTTTTCAACTTCCCTTTTTTTTATATCTTCTTCTCTGTCAGACGCAGATTCAGCTCATCCAGTTGCTCCTGAGCAATCGGTGAGGGTGAGTCGTTCATCACATCACGGCCTGCATTATTCTTTGGGAAAGCGATGACATCACGAATGGAGTCAAGTCCTGCGAACATAGATACCAGCCGGTCGAATCCAAAAGCAATACCGGCATGAGGCGGTGCGCCATAGGTAAAAGCATTCATTAAAAATCCAAATTGCGCTTCGGCTTGTTCACGGGTGAATCCGAGGGTATCGAACATCTTTGATTGCAGCTTTGAATCAAAAATTCGTACCGAACCACCACCGATCTCCACGCCGTTGATCACCAGGTCATATGCATTGGCACGCACCCGGGCCGGATCGCTGTCAAGCAGCGCAATATCTTCGGGTTTGGGAGCAGTGAACGGATGGTGCATAGCAAAAAAACGACTGCTCTCCGGGTCCCACTCCAACAGCGGAAAATCAACCACCCACAACGGACTGAAGGTGCCCTTTTTACGAAGTCCAAGGCGGTTTCCCATCTCCACGCGCAACGTACCCAGTGCATCCAGCGTTCGTGACCGGTCGCCCGACAGTATCAGCAGTAAATCGCCGGGCTCTGCTCCGGCTGCCTCAGCCCAACGGGCCAGCTCTACGGCCGTATAGAACTTATCGACCGACGACTTAAAAGTGCCATCGGTGTTGTATTTAACGTAGACCATTCCACGGGCACCAATCTGCGGTCGCTTCACCCATTCGGTCAGTTCATCCAACTGCTTGCGTGTATATTCACTACACCCTTTCGCACAGATCGCACCAATATATTCGGCATCATCAAAGATCGAAAAACCGTTGCCACGCACCAAATCCGACAAATCGTTCAATAACATTTCAAAGCGGATATCCGGCTTATCGGACCCGTAACGCTCCATCGCCTCCTGATATGGCATTCGCACAAAATCGGAAACCTCCAGCGTTAATACTTCCCGAAAAATATACCTGGTCAATCCTTCAAACGTGCGCAACACATCCTCCTGTTCAACAAACGACATCTCGCAGTCGATCTGAGTGAACTCCGGTTGACGGTCGGCACGCAGGTCTTCATCGCGAAAGCACTTAACGATCTGGTAATATTTATCAAAACCTGCCACCATCAGCAGCTGTTTAAACATCTGAGGTGACTGGGGAAGTGCATAGAACTCCCCGGGATTCATCCGTGAGGGAACGACAAAGTCGCGGGCTCCTTCGGGCGTAGATTTGATTAGAACCGGCGTTTCGGTCTCAATAAATCCCTCCTCTGTCAGGTAGGATCGAACCGCATGAGCCATCTGCGCCCGCAATTCCAGGTTTTTGCGCACAGCACTCCGCCGCAAATCTAAGTACCGATACCTCATCCGGAGGTCGTCCCCACCATCGGTTTCATCCTGAATGGTGAACGGAGGCACTGCTGACGGACTCAAAACATGCAAAGCAGTGATTTCAATCTCCACATCCCCGGTCGCCATCTGCAGGTTCTTATTAGACCGCTCGCGAACCACACCAACAGCCTGTATAACATACTCCCGTCCAAGTGTATGCAACACTTCTATTACGTTTTTGGGAGTGTGTTCATCAGCCACCAGCTGGGTAATGCCGTACCTGTCGCGCAGATCAACAAAGGTCATGGCGCCAAGGTCACGAACCCGCTGCACCCACCCGGCCAGGGTTACCGATTGTCCAATATGTTCCGGGCGTAACTCCCCGCAAGTATGTGTTCTGTACATAAAATCTGTTTTAGAATTGAGTGCGAAAATAAGAAGAATTTGGTAAAATATAGGATTTAAAATATATACTTTCGCCACCACAGGAGTGGCTTTCTCTACAAAACAGGGCTGGTTCAATTGCCGGTGAACATCTTTCTCCGCACCAGGAGAGTTATCGGTTACCGAAAAGGGTCAAACCGCCCTTTTACGAAAAGTCGATGCTTAAATCAGGTGGCATTATTAAACCAGAGCAGGCAGCTGCATAGATTAAAGCCGTTATATTTGCAATAAAAAAGCAAAATATGCTTGAACCGTTCGATGATCTATATTTTATGAAAAGGGCCTTTTCAGAGGCGTTGGAAGCTTTTGAAAAGGGGGAAGTTCCGGTAGGTGCGGTTGTGGTTGCAAACGGGAAAATTATTGCCCGTGCCCACAACCTGACCGAGACCCTCAACGACGTCACAGCCCACGCCGAAATTCAGGCGATAACCGCAGCTGCCAACCGGATGGGAGGTAAATACCTGACTGACTGCACGGTTTATGTCACGGTGGAGCCATGTGCCATGTGTGCCGGCGCCTTGGGCTGGGCTCAGACAGGCCGCATTGTTTATGGAGCTTCCGATCCGAAACGGGGATACCGCGTCTATGCTCCCCATGCGCTTCACCCTAAAACCAGGGTGACGGGCGGAGTGCTGGAAGCTGAATGCAGTGAGCTGATGCAGGAGTTCTTCAGACAGCGGCGTTAGGCGAGTTCCCTGATTTCAAATCCACACTTACGAAGATCATCCCAAAAGGTGGGATAGGATTTGGTCACAACCATCGGATCATCGATCTCCACCGTTCTTCCTGCCAGAGCCAGCGGAGCAAACGACAGTGCCATGCGGTGATCGTGGTAAGTCTTGATGAGCGGAATCTCTTCCATCGCACTCCGGTTGATAGTGCCATCCCATGCCAATTCTCCTTCGGCCGGTTCCATGACCATAGCGCCCAGCTTCCGCAATTCATTCTGAAGGGCAGCTATCCGGTCGGTCTCCTTAATTTTCAGCGTCTTTAATCCGTAGAAATGAAACGGGATCTCCTCCGCAACGCAAAGAGCCGCAAAGGTCTGCGCAATATCCGGATTCTCCATGAAATCGAGCTCAACGTTACCGGGTTTTTCCCGATGCTCTTTGGAAATCAATACACCATTAGGGCGCTGCTCTGAACGAATGCCAAACGGCCGAAACCATAGCGCCAGTTTCGAATCCCCTTGCCGGCTCTCTAACCGCAGATTTTCAAGAAAGAGCTCACCCCTTTCGGCCAACGCCAAAGCCTGATACCAATAGGAGGCCCCCGACCAATCGGCCTCGACCGTAAACGCCCGGGGAAGATAATGCTGCTCCGGTATCGTAATGGTAGCCCCTTCCCACCGGTATTGTATGCCAAATTGCGCCATCAGATCCATGGTTAACTCAAGGTACGACCGGCTGGTGACCTCTCCCTTCAGCGTTATTGACAACCCCTGCTCCACCGTGGGAGCGATCATTAGCAGCGCAGAAATATACTGACTCGACACAGAACCGTTTAACGTAATGCTTCCTCCCTTCAGGTGTGATCCCAAAATATGCAAGGGAGGAAATCCCTCCTTTTCCATGTAGGTAATCCGGGCCCCCATTTGATTCAGAGCATCGACAAGAATGACAATCGGCCGCTCTTTCATACGCTGAGATCCGGTTACAACCCACTCTCCGGCTATTTTAGAGAGGAAAGCGGTAAGAAAGCGCATGGCTGTACCGGCATGTCCAATGTCAAAAACATTCCGGTTGGAGTTGAGTGCATCCGTTAAAACCCGTGTATCATCTGAGTCGGAAAGGTTATTAACCGAATAGGGATTGTAACACAACGCATTAATAATAAGCACCCGGTTGCTGATGCTTTTCGACGATGGAAGGGGTATCGTTCCGCTCAAAATCGATTGTCGGGCGGCAATTCGGTACTTCATCTTTTAAATAGTTTATAGATATTGCATCATCAGTCACGATCGGTCGGATATACATTGTCAACAGCCGTCAACAACCAAACAGGTTCCGGTCGAAATGCCCGGTATTAGAGCGAATGGAAATAGTTCAAGGCCTCAAATACCTCATCTTTTTCACAGTTCTGATTGATTTTCACACGCCCCGGCTCCGATAACAGGGTAAAGTTTATCCGGTTGATCTCGTTTTTCTTATCGTGGGTCATCAGCTCATAAAGCCGCTCAAAATCGGCAGGATTAATCTTAAATCGCCCATAAATACTCAGTAGCCACTCCGTTAACTGATCACGCTCTATAATCGGAAACCCACAGGCTTTTACAGAGAGAGCCAGCTCTGCGATCATACCCCAGGCTACGGCATATCCGTGTAAAACAGGCCGCTCCTGTTCCATGGCCAGGCTTTCAAATGCATGTCCTATGGTGTGTCCGAAGTTGAGTGATTTTCGGATATTCTTTTCGGTTGGATCGTTAAGCACAAAATAGGTTTTCACATTAACTGAATGGCGAATCGCCTCTTGCATGGATAGATAATCAACCTGATCCGGATTAATGCTCTTCAACTCATCGAGGTGGTCTCTGCTCTTTATCAGGCCATGCTTAATCATTTCGGCAAAACCGGATAAAAAGTTGGGGCGGTCGATGGTCTTTAAAAACCCGGTAGCAATGATCACGGCAACCGGTTCGCGAAACGTTCCAATCTCATTCTTCAATCCGGAAAAATTAATTCCGGTTTTACCACCCACCGAAGCATCGACCTGCGACAGTAAGGTGGTTGGTATGTTAACAGCGTCGATTCCGCGTTTGAACGTGGAGGCGGCAAATCCTGCCAGATCGGTGAGCATTCCTCCGCCAAGGCATACCAACAACGATTTGCGATCGGCCCCATGACTCGATAAAAACGCCCATATTCTGGTAACAGAGGTCAATCCTTTATGTTGCTCGCCTGCCGGAAGGACAATGGTCTGAATAGAATATTTATCAAGGGTTTCTGAAAATAGAGGGAGCCATAATTTCTCCACTTGCTCTTCAGTAACAAGAAAAATTTTTCCATTGGAATATTCGGTCAACAACGCCTCTAAATCCTCCCGGGGAGTAGAAGTATAAATAATTTTTGAAGAAAGATTTGAATTTCCCATCGTTAGCTGTAAAATTGCGGTAAAGTTATAATAAATTTGTTAGTGCCATTTTTAAGCAACCAGAACGCTGGTGAATATTTACAAAAAGCAGACCAATGATCATCACGAATAAAAAAAAGACCATCTTTTTGCGACGCCTCTTCTTTCTTGTGAGCCTGGGATTAGCGGCCGGATCACTGCTCTTTTTTCTAACCGATTTAATGCTCTGCGGCCTGATTATGATCGGATTGTTTGCCTTGTGGTATCTCTTTTATCAGGTAGCCGACTACCAATATATTGAGTTCAGCACCGAAGAAGAAAAAATTCTTCTTCGGTACTATCCTGTTGTCTCATTGGGCAAAACGAGCTTCAATGCCATTGAATTTCCACAGAAGCTACTCCACCATGTTCGGTTCGAGTCCTCTTTTTTTGGAAAACTTTCCGATATAACCCTGATAATCAAAACCAATAGGGGCATAGCCTCTTTCCCTTCTGTCAGTTTGACCGCTCTCGCTCCGGAAGAGCGGCTGGCCATCAGGGAAGCCTTGATGAGAATCACAGAGACCTGAAGATAAACCCTAACTCCCATTCCCCATGCACAACGATCTGATATTTAAAATTGCTTTGTCAATGATTCCCGGTGTTGGCGGTGTTTTAGCCCGCAACCTGATGGCATATACCGGAAGCGCCAAAAACGTGTTCACCGAGTCATCCCGAGCCCTGCAAAAGGTTCCGGGCATTGGTGAAACACTGGCCCGGTCCATAGGGAAAAAAGAGCTTTTCGAGAAAGCCGAGGCAGAACTTAAATTTATCGAAAAATACAAGATCAATGCCCTGTTTTACACCGATCCGGCCTATCCGCGAAGGTTGACATCCTGCCCCGATGCTCCGGTCATTCTTTATGCCAAAGGAAAAATGACCCTCGATGAACAACGGGTTGTCAGCATTATCGGTACGCGCCATGCAACCCCTTACGGTCGCTCGGTCTGTCGCGAGCTGATCCATAGTTTCGCGGAACGAAACTACCCCGTAGTGGTTGTCAGTGGATTAGCTTACGGCATTGATATCCATGCTCATAAAACAGCATTGAAGTATGAAGTTCCCACCATAGGCGTCCTGGGTCATGGCCTCGATAAGATCTACCCCGCTCAGCATACCGATGTGGCGCGCAAAATGTTGCTTATGGGTGGACTGGTAACAGACTTTTCGAGCGGGACAAAAATCGACCCGTCCAATTTTATCCGGAGAAACCGCATCATTGCCGGACTTGCCGATGCAACCATCATTATCGAATCGGCCGATAAAGGGGGTGCACTCATAACAGCCGATATAGCCTCCTCGTACAACCGCGATGTCTTTGCATTCCCCGGCAGAGCAAACGAACCCTACTCCCGTGGCTGTAACCGGTTGATTATGACGAACAGTGCTACGCTGATTCAAAATATCGACGACCTGGAGTACTTTATGGGTTGGGACTCCACAGGAAAAGCAAAATTGCCGCAACCCGATCTGTTCACTAACCTGTCGGCCGAAGAGATGCAAATTGTTGAACTGCTCAAAAACCATGAATCTTTATACATTGACCAGATCTCAGCCGAACTTAACATCTCCACCAGCAAAACATCCGGACTGCTGCTAAACCTTGAATTTAAAAACCTGTTAGAGACACTGCCCGGCAAAATGTATCGGCTTAAATAGCCATTCATGATCTGAACCGGTGTCAGAAATTGTCACAGATCTCCAATGATTCCGTGAATAGTATTGACATTCTGACACATAAAAAGATAAAAATAGTTACAAATTTAATTGAACATCTATTATCTTTGCACCTTCTATGTGAGACTATATGAGAACCATTAATATTCTTTTCATCGAAGATAATTTCCTGCATGTGAAAATCATCGGGAAGCTTCTTGAAAATACAAGCCAGGAACTGAAGGTTGCCTCAACATTGTCTGAGGGGATTGATCTCCTTTCAAAAAATTCATATGATATTATCCTTCTGGATCTGAATTTACCCGACAGCATAGAAGAAGAGACGTTTCAAAAAATTATGGATTGTAACCCGGATATTCCGGTGATCCTTGTTACAGAAACAGAAAATGAGGATCTGGCTTTAAAGCTGATCAGCGAGGGAGCGCAGGATTACCTTGCAAAAAACCAGTTGAATGCCCTGGTGCTTACCCGGTCCATTTCCCGTTCGATTGAACGGTATGATCTGCTTAAAAGGGTAAGAAATCAAAATTTACAAATTGATCAAATAGAGCGTGACCGTCTTAATATCAATGAAGCATTGCTCCAGTCAAAGGCAAATTTTTACCGGTTTGTTTCGGAATCTCCCTTAGGTATTCGAATTGTTACATCGGAGGGTGAAACGATTTATGCCAATAAAGCCCTGCTTGATATTTACGGGTACAGCGACATCACTGAGTTTAAGAATACCCCGGTCAAAGAACGCTATACGCAGGAAAGTCTGGAAGCATTCAGACAGCGTCGGGAAGCCCGGGTCAACGGGCGGGAGAGCGGACCGACCGAATACAGGATCAGCATCCTGCGAAAAAGTGGTGAGGTGCGTCACCTGCACGTTTACAGAAAAGAGATTCTCTGGGACGACAAGATGCAGTACCAGGTTCTTTATGAAGATATCACCGACCAAATTGAAGCAGAGAAAGAGATTCAGCAAAAAAACAGCCAACTTCAGAACTCTATCGCGGAGAAAGATAAATTTCTATCAATTATCGCGCATGACCTAAAAGGCCCGTTGGGAACCTTTGTCGCTGCAACACAACTGATTGCAGAAGAAATTGACGAAATGTCACCATCCGAAGTGAAAGAGGTTATTGAGAGCATTCATACTTCATCGGTAAATGTTTACAACCTCCTGGAAAACCTGCTTCAGTGGTATCGCTTCAAAAAAAATGGTTCAAACTTTAATCCGAAATCGATTCACCTGAAAAAATATTTCGAATCATCAATTGAAACTTGTGTTCGACAGGCTAAAGATAAAGGTATCACCATTTCAGGATCTATTCCGGAATCGCTGGAGGTTTTTGCCGATCCCCATATGTTCGATACCATCATCCGAAACCTGGTATCCAATGCGGTCAAATTCACCCCCCGGGGTGGAATCGTTTCCGTAACGGCTAATGAAATCAATGATCATCTCGTACAGATTGAAATCAGTGACACCGGAATTGGAATCCCTGAGAAATTGAAAGAAAATCTTTTTCAAATGAACACCAATGTTCACCGAAAAGGGACGGAAGGCGAATCGGGCACAGGGTTAGGCTTATTGTTATGCCGGGAGTTTGTTGAAAAACATGGTGGAAAAATCAAGGTTGAGAGCACCGAAGGAGATGGAGCCACATTTAGGATAACATTTCCAACGGAGACCACGAATGTAGATTAATTTTTTTATGGAAAAAATATTACTGATAGACGATGATAAGATCCTTCGGATGGTTCTTAAAAAGACCTTACTGAAGGAGGGGTATCAAGTTATTGAAGCTGAGGATGGTGACTATGGGCTTGAGTTGGTCAAAAAAGAGCATCCCGACCTGGTTATCACCGATTTTCATATGCCGGGAACCGACGGATTGGAGGTATTGACGGAGATCCAAAAACTGCGAATTAAGCTTCCGGTGATTATGCTTACGGCGTTTGGGGAGGTAGAACTGACCATTAAGTCGGTTCAGTTGGGAGCTTTTGACTTCCTGGAGAAACCGATCAATCCGGAGCATCTGAAAGAGACGGTGCGGCAGGCCATCGACTCGGTAAAAAGCAGCGATAACCTGGATGAGGTAAAACAGGATGAGCCTATGGGAGAGCGACTTCCCGAGGAGGCGATCCTGGTTGGAAAAACAGCACAGATGAAAAGGATCTTTAAAAACATCGGCCTGATCTCCATGAACCACGTGAATGTGCTGATCCAGGGAGAGACCGGAACGGGAAAAGAGCTGATTGCCCGTCTGATCCACTTCTCTGGGAGCACCAAAGACAAGCCGTTGGTGGTGGTGAACTGCAGCGCTTTAACCGAGACCCTGCTGGAGAGCGAGCTCTTTGGCCATGTAAAGGGGGCTTTTACCGACTCCATACGCGATAAAAAGGGAAAATTTGAGCTGGCCGGCGAGGGGACCATCTTCCTCGATGAGATCTCCGAGATATCACCCAACATACAGGTAAAGCTGCTGCGGGTGATCCAGGAGCTGGAGTTCGAGAAGGTGGGTGGCGAGCAAACCATCCCCATGAAGGCCCGTATCATCACCGCCACCAATAAGAGCCTGGAGGAGCTGATCGAAGAGGGAAAATTCCGGGAGGACCTCTACTACCGGCTGAAGGTGTTCACGATCCAGCTTCCGCCGCTGCGTGAGCGGAAAGAGGATATCCACGATCTGGTGGTGCACTTCCTGAATAAGCTGAACAAGCGGTTCGATAAAAAGGTAAATAAGATTGGCGACGGAGTGATCGAGATGCTGCAGCAACATCACTGGCAGGGGAATGTGCGGGAGTTAGAGAATACAATCCTGCAGGCGATCATCATGTCGAAAAACGATGTATTAGACAAGGAGGATATAACCCTCAACATGCGTTTCGGAGCGAAACCGGCTGACCTGCCCGATACCAGTCAGTTTCGTACGCTGGCCGATCTGGAGAAGCACCATATCGAGCAGATATTGGAAGAGACGGGGTGGAACAAGCTGGAAGCCTCACGCATTCTGGGCATCACCCGGCCCACGCTCAATGCAAAGATCGAGAAGTACCAGATCATTCAGTAATGCAGCAACTATACTGATTAATAGTCGGTTACCTTTACCTTCTCAACAAATACGCCGTTGGATCCGCTGACCCGGACGACGTAAACGCCCGAGGGTTGCCAGTTGAGAGGGTAAACCGAACCACCCTGCATGACCTGCCGGAACAGCTTCTGACCGTTCAGGCCATAAATTTCGGCAACACATGCCCCTTTTACCAACCCCAAGTCGAAAACCATTGAGTGGGGTCCGGTGTAAACCCTGACCGGCAGGGGATCAAACGGATTGGCAAAATGCCCCCCGACAAACTGAAGGATAAACCGGTCGGGATGGTCACTGACACGAGCCGTAAAACGGTAGGCCGGACTCTCTTTAAAGTTGTGCGTCGTTCCGGTCAGGCGGTCGTGCAGCTCAAATACTTCCAATGAATCGGCATTAAATAAGGATGCCAGACTGTACTCCCCATCCACACCCGCCTTAAAAGCGAGGGGCACCACCGGATCAACGGATGGATCGGCCAACTTCCGGATCGAGTAATCCGCTCCCCCCTCGGGAATATAGAGGCTGGGTGCTTTGGGGACAAAGCTGAAGCGTTTTGTCGTTCCCTTCTCCGCTTCATCATAGCCAAATCCGATCAGCACCTCATCGGCTCCACTGCCATTTTCTGAAACCAGCCGCAGACGAACAGTGCCATAGTCTGTTTCGGCACTCTTGATCCAGATGCCGGCTCCGTTGTGCACCCTGACTGCGTTGCTCATCCCCAGCATGCCCTGGCGGGAGGCATTCACAAAGAAGCCCTGGGTCGGACTGATGTACCGGGTCACTCCCAGGGTACCCACATCACCGGAAGTGGCAGAGTTATAAACCCCATAGTTGGCGGCCAGGTTGCTCCATATCCATACATCGTACCCGCCACCATTCAGGGTAAGGGCAGAACGATCCCATCCCGATCCTGCCTTCCAGTCGATCGATGAGGGATAGGGATTCCCGGCCAGGTTGGCACCGGCATACTTTTCACCGACAGCCGCGGTGTGGGTGATGGGAAGTTGTACATCGCCATAATTCAATGAGCCGGAGAACGTTTTTGAGCTGTTCTCCTCCTGATAAGAGACCATATACCCCCGGGCGGGATAAAAATTACCGCTGCCATGCGTGGCACTCCAGTCGGCGGCGTGGTTGAAGTAGATCCAGCCGGAGTCGGGTTCATGCCAGTGGTAGAGATCGTAGCCTGTACCGTCACCGTAACTGCCCGGCGGGGTGAAGGCGGGAGATATCGCCTGGTCAGCCATGGGC
>CAZILU010000089.1:4145-13568 GCA_964540165.1 uncultured Mariniphaga sp. | reverse complement strand
CGTCAGTTCGAATCTGACATCCGGCTCAAAGGATTTGTCAGACCGAACGAGTAGCGATCGGTATTGCATATCTGTAATAAATACATCAGGGGAGATACCAGAGTGGTCAAATGGGGTAGACTGTAAATCTATTGGCAACGCCTTCGGAGGTTCGAATCCTTCTCTCCCCACCAGCCAAAAGCCTCTCATCGAAAGATGAGGGGCTTTTTTCATTCATGCATTTGCGAGTTCACTCGCTAAAATGCATGAATGAAAAAAGGCCTTGGCGAATGAAGTGAGCCGGCTTTTGGCTGGATATTCCCCCTGCTAAGGATCAACCTAAGTTAATCCTTCTCTCCTGAAATCAGCAGTATTAACATATCGGAAAAAGGCCTTGGCGAATGAAGTGAGCCGGCTTTTGGCTGACAGAACAATTCAGTTAAATAGTTAAGGTTTTCTTAAAGCGGGTATTTCAAATAACATAAATACTATTTTTGCGTTATGACATTTTAAGAATAAAACAAGATCAACTATGTTGTTAAAAAATAGAACACAATTTATTTGTCTGTTCATCCTTGTTGCTACCATCTTTAGGGCCGGAGCGCAATCCATCCCTCAGCCAGATGAAAACAGTCACACCCTCGAAACCGGACTGCAACTGTTGGATCGTTATTTCAGGCCAGGCAGAACCTGGCACGCCACCCACCCCGAAACCAAAGCATCCGTTCAGGAGCTGATTCGGTTTATTGAGCGGAAACCATTGGACAGCACCTTGACTGTAATTCATAAAAACCTGAACGACAGCACATATCGTTTTGTTTACCGGTTACCGGAATATGTCCATGACAGCCTAAAAGTACCCGGTTTCTATGCTCATCAAACCCTGCAAAATCGGATTGAAAAGATAAATTCTCAACTGTATGAAAAATATTTCCAGGAGGAATTAGCGGTTCCTGTAAGCCTCATTTCCAATTTGGAAGAGCAAGCCGGAGTTATTCCACCGGGAGAAGGGTATAAACTTTTTGAAGCGAACATCTACAGACTGCCAGACACGCTGCAGTTAGCGGAAGTGATCCCAGACTCCCTGATACAATCGCCCAATGATTTTAAACGTTTTTTACGACGCGACAGTATTCGTAAAAGTTATATCGAAGAGAAAAGACTGGCTTATAACGATTCGGTATTGATTGCTTATCGCGATTCTATCATTGAAAATTATCGCCGGAGACAGTATGAACAAGAATTTTCAGCCCGTCGCCAGCGGTTATCTGATTCGGTAAAACAGAATAATTACCACGTATTGAAACGGTATAACGATCAAATTGTACAAGCAGTTAATGACTCAATTTCCTTTGTTTTAAAGGAGTTGGCAGCCTATGCCGATTTAATGGATACTACCCGCTTTACCATTACCAATTTAAGGGGTGATGAATACGCCATGTTATTGCAAAACAATAATCCATACTATTCGCGTTTCTGGCTAAAAAATGAGCAAAATGACTCCTTGCGGTTAATGATAAAAAGCATTGACAAACGCTCTATGCAGATGCTCATTGATGATGGCGCCACCATCAGCCGGTTCAGACCCAGGCAAACCAAGGATTTCGATTTTAAAACGCTTCAACGGGGGGTTTCAGGCCTAACCGGGGTATCAGAAAGATACCAGGTTTTTACGCCCTGGGTATTGGGTGGCGACGGGAGTGTCGGATTTACACAAACGTACCTGGAAAACTGGAAGAAAGGTGGTCAGAGTGCTCTGGCTCTTCAAATTATTCTAAAAGGATTTGCCAACTACTCACGCAGTGACGGAAAAGTAAAATGGGAAAATTCCGGAGAAATCAGAAATGGATACATCCGTCCTGGTGGGGATGATGCCGAATTACAAAAAAATGATGATAAATTTGAGATTACTTCACGATTGGGTGTGAGTGCCTTCAAAAAATGGTACTATAGCTCTGAGTTCAACTATGAAACCCAGTTTTTCAATGGGTATAAGTACCCTACATCAAAAAATCCCAAACCGATATCTGCCTTTATGTCGCCGGCCCGAACATTTTTCAAGCTGGGACTGGACTATAAACCCAACAAAAATTTCTCTCTGTTTTTATCCCCTTTAACTGCGAAAAATGTATTTGTAAAGGATACTGTAAAAATAAATCCGGTTAATTTTGGAATTGAAAAGGGGAAACGCGGTGAATGGGAGCCGGGATTAAATGCCGATCTGTTTTACAGGAAGAGCCTGACTCCCGATTTAACATGGACAACCAAGTACAAGATGTTTATCAACTATATACACCCCTTGGGAAATCTCGATTTTAACTGGGAAAACCTTTTTGTCATGAAGCTGACCGATCACATCAACATGCAAATGTTGGTTCATCTGATTTATGACGAGAAGATACTTTTCCCTGTATTAGATGAAAACGGGAAAGCTACCGGCGAAAAGGAGCCGAAACTGCAGGTAAGGGAGTTTATAACGGTTGGATTTTCCTATAAAATTAACCGGCAGGTAACCCGAACCCGGCTGAAATAAATTTTCTGGCAAAATTTTTGTAAATTCGCCCTCAGATAATTTTTGAATCACAACAACGACAACAGTGATTTTCAAATGACAATCGTTCTTTGAATGGACATATCTGCACTATCGGGGCTGACTGGTTTTGACAGCGGGTAGAAGAGGCAGGTAAGCATGCAGGGTTTTGGTTGTTGACCCTATAAAATAATGATCAAAAGATAATTGGCGAAAATAATTACGCTCTTGCTGCGTAACCGAATCAAGTAGGTTAGCTTAATCCCGGCGCCAGGCGCCGGGACAAGACATCGCCCGGGTGCCGTTGTTTCGGGGCGGCCCGATCAGGCGGTGCAAGTAAACCGGAACTAACCGGAGTGAAGCCTTGGCACTCTGGTGAAAATAAAAAGGATAAGGTACTGGTCGGTGGCTTCGATCCAGCCAATACCCGAAAACCAAGTCGAAGCTAAGCATGTAGAAAGCTTGTGGCTTCCTCGTTTGGACGCGGGTTCGACTCCCGCCAGCTCCACTAAAAGGGGATTTTATCGCATGTGATAAATCCCCTTTTTTATTACCGCTAACCTGAACCAATCACTATAAACCCCATCAATAAAAGATTATCCAATTCATTTATGTAGTTTCCTGTATTAAGGTTGATAAAACGGAAAAAATCCCCTATTTTTGTTGCATTGGACAAAAAAAAACCATTTCATGATGAGATCTGTACTTACCATTTCCCTTTTAATTCTATCCTATTTTGTTACCGCACAAACCGAAGAGTGTACCATTGGAGTAGCAAGCGGTCGGGCCACGGCCGATGGAAGACCTTTGCTCTGGAAAACCAGGGATATGTCTTCAGCACCCAACAATAAAATCCAATACATCACCCATTTAGGGCACAAATTCCTGGCAGTAACCAGTGACGGAAACAACACAACCCCGTGGATGGGACTTAATGAACATGGTTTTGCCATCATAAACTCGAGTTCACCCGATCTGCCCGGCGGCAGCAATAGTGGAGCCACCAATGGATCAATGATGCAATATGCACTTTCTCAATGCAAAACGGTAGATGATTTTCAGGCGGTTTTGGATTTGACAAATAAAATTGGTCGAACTACCGATGCCAACTTTGCCGTAATCGATACCACAGGAGCTGCAGCCATCTTTGAAACCGGCCATTATGTCTATTGGAAGTTTGATGCAGAAGATACGCCCAATGGTTACGTTCTTCGCACCAATTTCTCAATCAATGGCGGAGGAACCGGAGGAATAGAGCGATACAAACGTACCCAAAAACTGATAGCAGACTTTCACAGCGGAGATTCGCTCAACTATAAATCCATTCTCAGATATCAGATGAGAGACTTTTCGGATGCGCACAGCAATCAACTGCCCATTCCCTACCCGGATTCCTGGGAAGGCAGACCAGAGGGATACATCTACAACAACCTCAGCATATGCCGCAACTCTTCGGTTTCTGCCACAGTTATTCATGGTACATTACCCGCTGAACCGGCAAAATTATCGACCTTCTGGACCCTTCTTGGGCAGCCGGCAACATCCATTTTTACTCCTTACTGGGTTATTGCTAATCCCCCCGAAAAAGCAACAAGCCCAACGACTGCTCCACTTTGCAATATCTCACTTCAAATCCGGGCTAACCTATACGACCTCTGGAGAGAAAGCAATTATATCAATACGAAAAAACTTCGTAACGAATCCGGTGAAGGACTATGGACCAAAACTTTCCCCTTTGAAGATCGTGTCATGGTTACTACAGACTCCTTAATGGCCATATGGAGAACTCAAAACACTATCCCCGTTGATGCTATGGTTCATTTTCAAGACTCAGTCGCAACGACTACTTACAACCACCTGCTCTACTGCTATGAATATCTGAACAAAGGAATGACGGCACCTGTCGCAATCAACCCGGAAGGGGATGGTTCCCTGATCAATGCCTCCCTATATCCCAATCCGTTCAATCGGGAGATAAAAATTAACTTCACACTTCGGGAACCTTCACATATCGCCATCGAGCTCTATACCCTGGCGGGCGTAAAAATGGGACAAACGTATATGGAACAATTCCTGCCCGGTCACCACCAGCTCTCCATCGGAGAAGATTTTGCCAACCTTGCACCCGGACTGTTTATTGTAAAACTGCAAATCAATGGAGAATCCCGCATTTTTAAAGCGATAAAAAAATAATCTCTTCTGATTTATAACATAGAGTCCGGGCCTATCGCACAATAACCGAAAGGATCCGGGATCCGGGATATCCCCCATCCAAAACTTTTACAGTATAAAAATACTGCCAAAAAACAGTAAAGGTGTATTCTCTGCTGATCACAGCTGCCGTATCTTCATTAGGTTTTCCTCCACAAAAAAAAATCAAAAAAAAAAAGAACCATTTGCATCTCTTTTTCGTAATGAGCAACAGAAAATATTAAGAAAGAGAGCAATGAAACATTTTACATTACTGACCATCGTTCTGTTCCTTTTTGCTTATTGCCTGAACGGACAGACAAGATGTGTCGTCAATATCCATTTCGAGGAGAACGACAGCGATCCGCCTTCCTACACCTTCTCAACTGATTTTGAAGGCGATGCCGTCAAATACCTCTGGCATTTCAGCGATAAAACGGTCTCAGAAGAACCATCTCCGGTGCACGTTTTTAAATACTCTGGTAATTATGGGATTACCCTGCGGATTATTGATAGCGACAGGAATGTCTGCTATGCACGAATAACCGGGTATTTTAAGGGGTCAGAAGAGCTTCCGGCACCACCCCAACTTCTGCATGCCCGCGGTGTAGTTAACGATTTCTCATCGACTGATGGCTGTGGATTGATGATTGTAACCGACAAAGAGGAGGTACTCAATCCGCAGATAATCATTCAGAACTTCGTTCTGAAAGAGGGACAGAGGGTGGCCTTCACTTACGAGGTTATAACCCCCGAAGCTTCCATTTGCATGGCAGGCACTTCCGTCCGTATCCACCGGATCGTTGAATTGCCCGAACCACCAATAGTACACAGGGCTGCAGGAGTCGTCGTTGACCATTCAGAAACCTCCGGATGCGGATTACTGGTTGAATCAGAAAACCGGCTCTTTGTTCCGGCTGTGATTATCCCTGACTTTGAACTCGTTGCCGGGCAACAGATTCACTTCGTCTATGAAATCGTTCACCTGGAGGAAGGAACCTGTCCGGAAGGTCAGATGATCAAAATCTATAAAATCATGGAAATCACGCCAAAACCCGTTATTTGCAGGGTATTCCCATTAGCCAGACCCATTGATATCAGGAATAAAAAATATCAGTTTATAGCCCGCACCAGTACTGAAGTAGTGCAATGGTTGTGGGATTTTGGCGATGGCAACAGTAGCAGCGAAGCCGAACCGGTGCACCAATATCAGCTTCCGGGCATCTACACCGTTACCTGCCAGTTAGTGGCTTCCAATGGATGTGAAGCTTCAGCAACCATTGATCTTCCAGTCCGGGAATTCCATCTGCCTCTCTGCCCGGGGACCATGAATCTGAAGCTTCTCGACCCCACAGAGGAGCAGTGCAATGGAGAAGCTTCTGTCTCTTTATTCGATGAAAACGGAGTTGAATTTGAAAATGTTACCTACTTATGGTCAACCGGAGAGGCCGGACCGGTTGCCAGCAACCTTTGCTCCGACCGGATATACCGGATTAAGGCACTGGTGCCGGGTGTATGTTACCGAAACAGCGCTTTTACCCTTCTTTCGAAACCTCGCTGGAACCTGTTCGTTACCGGCGGCATTTACACCTTCGAGGTGATCAATCCCCTGGAAGGGGCCACATACCAATGGGAGTTCAGCACCGGAGATACGTTGTACGGTCCGGTTATCACATACAATTTCGGAGCTGAAGGCCGTTACCGGGTGCGTCTTACGGTGATCAGTGAGTCAGATGCTGCCTCCGCTGAAGAGGAGATCATCATAGAAAAAAGTGCCACCGGCATTGAAGATGGTATAATGAACAATTTCAGTGTCTATCCAAATCCGGCTCACAAAACACTTTTTATACACAGTTCTGTCTCTGTGAACAGATCTTTTCAGGTAGAGATAACCGATCTTCAGGGACGAATGCTGACACAAAAGAGTATCCCTGCCGGAACATCCTCTACCGTCCGGGTGAATGTACAGGATCTCTCGCCCGGACTCTATCTGATCCGGATGATCCTTGAAAATGGTGTTGAAGAGGTGAAAAAATTCACCATAGCCAATTATTAAACGTCATTTCGTTAACCGGCTCTCAAAATATAAATGAGGCTGAACCAACCATTGATTCAGCCTCATTTAATTTTTTCCGGTAAATAACTGATTTTCTGTAATTACCTGTTCACAATGCCGGTAATCAGCAGGTTAATCCTTCGCAAATGGCAATTCCTTACCAGCTAAGAACCACAAAAATCAACCGCTACTCAAGAATCAGTTCAATTACCGGGATCTCCACATTGGGTCGGTTAACCGGCAATCGAAGGTTCAGATCATCATCAGACGGCTTTTTATCCCCCTGCCTGTGATTCTGAAACGGCCCGCTGATCTGTATCTCCGAAGCATCGTGCAGGAACTGTGCGTATTTCACCTTTCCTTTATATCCGGGCAGCCGCAGCCATGATATCGGATAGTCGATCAGGTGAATATAGAGACGGTTGGTTTTGGGATTCCAGGTTAACAGGGATTGATCCGGTACGCTAAACGATTCAGGTGCCTGTGTACACCCATAGATCGAACGGCTATTCACCTTCATCCAGTCGCCCATCCCTTCCAGTGCCTCCACAGCACGGTAGTCGAAAGCCCCGCGTCCTGTAGGACCAACGTTCAGCAGCACATTCCCTCCCTTACTGACACTCTCAATCAACAGCACCAACAGCTGTTTACGATCTTTCCAGGTAAGCTCATCACGGTAATAGCCCCAGCTTCCGGAGAAGGTCTGGCAGGTCTCCCAGGGAATCTTTTTCCCGTTCATCTCAGGCCAGCTCTGTACCTTAAACTGTTCCGGTGTTATAAAATCCGATCCGCCGGGCACATCATTCAGATCGCTCCGGTCGTTGATGATAATTCCGGGCTGCAACTCCCTGACCATCTTCACCAGCTCAACCGATCCCCAGTCATCGCGCCCCTTACCAAACGCTCCCGGGTATGAAAAATCGAGCCAGATAATGTCAATCTTGCCATAATTCGTCAGGATCTCCCTGACCTGATTCTTCAGGTACTCCCGATATATAGACATGTCACGTCCTTTGTTCAGACGGTCATACTCCTCTTTGGAGTTGGCCCGCTGCGGATGCCGGCTGTCGATGGTGAAGTGCGGATGGTGCCAGTCGATGAGTGAGTAATAAAATCCAACGCCAAGCCCCTCGGCCCGAAATGCCTCCACCCACGCTTTGATTAGATCTTTACCATAGGGCGTAGCCATGGCATCGTAATCGGTATACTTCGAATCGAACAGGCAGAACCCGTCGTGGTGCTTGGAGGTGATAACGGCATATTTCATCCCGGCACGTTTAGCCATCTTAGCCCACTCGCTCGGATTATAGAGATCGGGGTTGAAGTTATCAAAGTACTTCTGATACTGTTCGGTTGTAAGCCGCTCCCGGTTCTTCACCCACTCGTGCCGGGCCGGAAGAGCATAAATACCCCAGTGGATGAACATCCCAAACCGGGCATCGGTCCACCACGACAACCGTTCGGTCTTCTCCGCCTCTGTCTCGTTCCAGATTTTTACCTGCGGCATTGCCTGATAACTCCAAAATGTTGCCACAAAAGCAATAAGAATAAATCGTTTCATAATTTTTTTGGTTTATTATTAAAACATGATATATCAAATCGAACGATAGAAATTTATCTTTAATCGGCTACCATAATCCGGGCTGCAAAGCCTCCCCGCTCTAAGAGCTGAATCGAAAGATTATCACCCTTTTTCATAGGAATTAACTCCCGTTTCATCGTGGCTGGTGCATCATCGCTGAACAGCAGTGCCTGGTAGCTCTTCCCCTCAGTCAGGAAGTTCAGCGGGATATCCAGTGTGCGGGCCTGATCGGTCATGCCGGCAACATACCACACATCACCTTTCCTGCGTGCCATAGCAATATGGCTGGCGGGTAAACCTTCCAGGTAGCGGGTTTCATCCCAGGCAGAGGGCAGGTTTGCGATAAGCTCTCTTCCCTCCCATTCGAGCAGTTTCACCCCATGCTCGGCATAGATCATCAATCCGGCCTCATAAACAACCGGCATAGCCAGCTGATAAGCATGCGTTCCGGGCGAACGTTCAAAGTGCACCACCGTATAGCTCACCGGCCCCATCACATTGCGAACAAAAGGGATCGTCAGGTCATTAGCGGCAGGCTTAGTCCTGCGCTCCATCCCGTCAACTCCCTCCAGGGTCATCAGATTGGGATAGCGACGGCGCTCGCCGGTGGGAATGGTATTGCCATGCAGCTCCAAAAGAAAACGGTTTTCAATAGCCAGATCAAAAATCCAGTCGCGCATCTGCAGACTCTCCTGGGTATCCTCATAATCGCGCCACTCCCTTGGATTCTCGCTCAGGGTGTTGTGATCAAAAAAATCAATCTTCGCCCCCTTCAGGCCCCAGTCAGCATACTGTTTCATCGTTTCGGCCGCCCGCTCCCGGGTATTGAACTCCCTGGTATGAGCCCATCCGATCACATCAACACCTTTTTGAACGGCGTACGAAACAACCTGCTTCACCGAATCTTCACCCCCCCAACGACGGGCAAATCCCGCATCGGCCATGTGGTGATTCGCGGCAACACCAAGACGCAGGACAAGGTGATCCGACGCGGGCTGTACACCTGGCCCGGCGATTATTTCAGCCGTTCCGCCATCATTCGTTCGATTCGCGAATTGGCCACGCTCAACTATTTCAATCCGGAGA
>CAZILU010000089.1:1876-4135 GCA_964540165.1 uncultured Mariniphaga sp. | reverse complement strand
ATCCACATACGGGGTTTATCACCATCTTTGGCAATGAAATCCCACATCACCCGTCCCGGACGAATCCACTCTTTAACAGAACCATCGGCATTCAGAAACTCAGAAACGGTGGGAGGATTTAAATTTTCAACGAGGTATGACTCTACAATCTTCCCGGGATTTTGTGGGGAGATAATAACCATGCGCCAGGGCGATTGAAACGGAAGTGTGGTCTGCACCGGCCCGATCTTCTCCTGATCCAGCGGATACCGATAGGCAAATGAAGCGCCGGAGCGGTCGAAATGGGGTTGTATGTAATGACCATACGTAGCCGCCTGCCCCATCAATACAAAATGGTTCCGGTCGTGAATATGCACCAGTACCGGATTGGAAATACTTTCGGAATCCACAGGCCCCAACGATCCTTCGTAACCATAACGGTTGGGATGCTTCTGCCCGTAACAGGTAATATCACTACCCGCCAGGTTAATGACGCTGGTCTCTCCGTCAAACACAATGGCACCTTCCCCCGGGATCTGATAGCTAAAGGCGATGCCATCGTCATAAACACGGAAAAGGAGATTCATCTCCTGATCCCCTTTTTTAAGCGTCAGAACCTGCTCATTGGCCCGGTTCGTATATGCCGATGCCTTCCCCAGGGGAAGCTGGTAAGTCTCATCAATAGTCCGGGCCTCCTGCCCCTTCAGCTTCATTCCGGTGGAAAAATCGCCACGGTCGGTCTGAATTCCCACCAGACTGGCACTGATAATCTCCGTTTCATGGCTTTGAACCGCATAGGTCACAGTCCCCTCCGCCCGGTCGAAATGAAGGGTAGCCATAATGTTACCATCGGGAGAAATAACGTTATAATCATGTTTGAGAGAACAGGAAATCATCATCAAAAATGATGAGACCACCAACAGTGAAAGGTAAGATTTTTTCATAGTTATCGGTTAAAAAAATATTCATGCAATTTACATATATCTATCCAATTTTAAAAGACCAATGACAACCAATTCGGTGAACGAGTCAAAGCCCGGGGTTCATTTTCTTTGGTTCAGTGGGTTCGCTTCAACTTCAATATACTTCAGACGAAATGTAATCATCGTTTTAAGCTGCTTTTCTCAATCCAGGTGACCCTTCCAACATGGTCAGGTTTTCCAGGTTCCGCAAGGCTGATTTTTTTCACGAGTTTCCCATCGGGCTGTCTTTCAGCGGTCAATAATCTCCAGGCATATTCCCCGCGCTCATAATCAAAGCTCTCCCCGTCATCGTCATACAACAGGTATCTGCCATTGGCAGTACCGTAATACCAAATCTCCAGATCCACCCTTTCCCCGGCTTTGGGGGCTCTCAGCCGTGGCTTCATCATGGGCACAATTCCTCCGTCCTTCACAAATACCGGAATCTTCTCCAATCCGGGCTCCACGATGATCACCTCCCCTTCACCGGCATATGCGCCGGTATAAAAGTCGTACCATTTCCCTTCAGGGAGTAAAACCTTCCGGCTTTTCTGTCCGGCAAACATAGGGGCAACCAACAGGTTTTCACCAGCCATGTACTGATCTTTAACCTCGTGGGTGATTGCCTCCGCATAGGGATTCTCCTCCAGGTCGGTTGATCCTTTCACCTTTTGCAAGGCATGTCTGAACTGTGGTTCCAGATACATAGCCCTGAAAGGAGGAGTACCTTCAAAATGGTAACGGGCAAACTCACTGTAGAAATAGGGCATCAGCTGCATGCGCAGCAAGGCAATATCCCGAACGGCATCGGCAACCTCGGGGAAAGACCACGGCTTAGTGCCGCTCGACCAGGCGTTGATCATAGCCAGGGGAGAGAAACAGACCGACTGCATTCTTCTCAGCCACTCTTCCGCTGTCTTTGAATTTCTTGCCTCTGGTGTCCACAAAATACCGCTGAAGCTACTGTTACAAAGCGCGGTTATAAAATCTTCATGATTGTAATAATCGTTATACAGCACAAAAGGCAAAGCCGATGCTCCCCCATTGGAGGCACGCACCAGTCCGTAGGTTCGCTGGTTGCGATTCCGATAGATCTCCTCCACCAGTTTCTGAATCTTAACGCCGTATGTCTGGCGCATCTGCTCACCGCTGATTCCCGAGGGGAACGTAGCCACATCAGGCCAAAGGTAGTGATCATATCCATCGACCTCATCAATCTTATACCCGCTCACTCCGATGTTGATCTGACTGCTGGAAAACTGATTCGTCAGTATTGCCGTTGCCTCCTTGACATAGAGATCGGGAATCAGGCCGTTCC
>CAZILU010000089.1:0-1838 GCA_964540165.1 uncultured Mariniphaga sp. | reverse complement strand
TAAACGGTTTGATCGCATCATACACCGGTGAACCCGGAGCAACATAGGGATTGGTCCACAGATTGATCCGCACTCCCTCTTTCAGCATGTCAGACACGAACTGTTCCGGATCGGGGAATCGTTCAGGTGACCATTCAAAGGTGCAGGGATAGGAAGCGCTCTGCCAGCCGGGCTCCAGCCCGATGAAATCGAGCGGGAAGTTCTTCTCGTTAAACTCCGCCACCTCGCGGCGCACATCCTCCGCCGAATAGAGCCGGTGCACCCGATGCGTGAATCCAAGCCCCCAGCGGGGCGGCAAACACCCCCCGCCCATAAAAAGATTGTAGCGCCTGACAACATCCAGCGGCGTTGGACCGGCAAAAAGATATACTTCGACCCCGGCAGCCGGCACCAACACCTCCACCGCATCGGAATAGGGCCTGGAGGTCCAGGATTTATCGGTGTTCCTGTCATATACTTCCGGAGGATCCTCGCTGTCCTTTCGAACCGCTGTTCCTGACCATACCTTGAGATACCGGGCAGAATTGATGAATACGCCATAGCCGTTATCCGACACAAAAAAGGGTACCGGGGCGTGGGTGCGGCCATCATCTTTACCGCCATAATGATCCATATGTAACGTTAAGATCCTCCCCCGCTGGTGAATTGTCTTAAAATGGAGGCCAAATCCATAAAGCTGCTCCTCCCGCTCCAATGGAAAACGCAAATAGACCGACCCGTCCTGCAGATCTGCAGCCATTTGCCGGGGTTGCCGGGGTAACTCCTGTTCAGGAAGAGTCCGCAATGCTTCTGTTTGAGCAACCGGATTAGCCGCCGTCAGCAGATCGGATTTCTCCGGATTGCCAACAATCCCTTTCCAAACACCCGGTGCAACTTCATGCCAATGGGCAGGTTGAGCGTAAACGACGCCTGTAAGCAAAAAAAACATCAAAAAACTATGCACCAGCCGGTTTAAAATATTTATTTGCTGCATTGATCACAAATTATCTTTAATAATAAACGCACATTCACAATGTTAAGAAAACTTCTCTTCACCCATACCCTCTATAAAAAGAGAGCAGATAATCAGCCACTCCCTTAGCCAAGGGCTATGGGTTACCCAAAAGCTGATAAGATTCTCCCGCTTCTGTTTCCAACGCATAATCGAAGACGGCTGGTAAGTGCAGCGATTCCATAGCTTGTTCTGCCTTTGTTTCCCACCGGATCATTCTGCCTGCCTCCGCTGCCAGCTGTCCCGGCACATCACTCTCCATCAAAGATCCGTTTTTCACCATTAAAGGCACCGCAGATCTCAGAAAACAGGTACCTCCCCGGGTTGAGGTTACTTTGGCCCGGGTCAGAGAACCTTTATCCCACTCCATATCAACAACAAAGCCACCCCGGGCTGCCAGACCGGCCACCGCTCCTTTCTGCCACTCATCGGGCAGTGCGGGAAGCAGGTAAATGGAGCCGTTATAGCTCTGTAGCAGCATCTCGGCAATTCCGGCGGTACCGCCAAAGTTGCCATCAATCTGAAACGGCGGATAGGCACTAAAAAGGTTGGGATAAGATCCGCTGCGACGGGTCTCCTGGTTCGGATCGATATAGGTAAGCCCCTCCTTCAGTACATTAAGGGCATGATTACCCTCTTTCAGCCTGGCATACCAGTTTACCTTCCAGGCCATTGACCAGCCGGTGCTGATATCACCACGGAATATGATCGAACGCTTCGCAGCCTGTGCCAGTTCCGGCGTACTTTCGGGGGTGATCAAAGAAGAGGGGAACATACCATACAGATGAGAGATGTGCCGGTGCTTATCATCGGGGCTGTCCCAATCTTTGTACCACTCCTGCAATTG
>CAZILU010000088.1:814-13577 GCA_964540165.1 uncultured Mariniphaga sp. | reverse complement strand
TAGTTTTCTGTTTTCTGAACATTGTTTAATTGTTTTCATGGCTTTGAGGCAGCTTATAGAAGCTGCCTTTTTTTTACTTCGAACTGAACGATTCACTTTAATCATCGTTTATTTCAATAAATCACCGAAAGAATAAACCAAAATATGTGTCTGACAAATACCAAATCAATATGACATGAAACGAATTCCGTTACCCGATTTATTAAAAGGATTTGCCGTTTTTCTGATCGTCCCGGTACATATTCTGGAACTATTCATTAATTTCTATGGAAGAGAAACGGTTTTCGGACATATTTTACTTTTTATGGGAGGACCCGTTGCCGTACCGGTATTTATGATCATCATGGGATATTTCATGGCAAAAAACAACAAAACCTTTAGGCAAAACTTTTTCAGAGGCGTGAAAGTATTTACCATTGGACTCTTCTTAAACGTTGGACTCAACTTTCATCTGCTACTTAAAATAAAATATTCAGGATGGGAGATTAATCCCCTGGAATACATTTTTGGCGTAGATATCCTATTCCTTGCAGGAATAAGTATAATGGTGCTAAGTGTTATCAAGAAATTCACTCATAAACAACAATTTTTCGCTTTAGGATTGGCACTTCTCATCTCAATACTAAGTCGTTGGATGAATGGTAAAATGATGACAGCTGAACCTGACTTTTTAATCCCATTTATTGCTGGCGACTTCTCCTGGTCCTATTTCCCCCTATTCCCCTGGCTTACCTATCCACTCATCGGTTTTGCTTTTTACTATCTTGAAAATAAGCTGGTAAAATATTTATCATTGAATAAGCTTCCCGGGAAAATTATAATAATCTCCACCGCAATACTGATTCTTGTTTTCAGCAAAACCGGATTTCAAACAACAATCCATTTACCGGCCTATTACCATCATACCTTCTGGTATTCGCTATGGGCATTGGGAATTGTTGGTTTATGGGCCTTACTATGGCGTAGTGTTGTCACAAAATTCGCACCGACCCCAATTGGAAACTTTTTTCAGTGGTTGGGGAGAAATATTACCATCTTTTACATCGTCCAATGGCTAATCATAGGAAATATCGCTACAGCCATTTTTCAAACCCAAAGCCTTAAAACATATCCTATATGGTTTTTATCCATATTCCTGATAACGGTTTTACTAACCCGGTTGGTTGAAAAAACAACATTTAAACCGGTTTGAATTGAAAAAAACCATAGCCAGGTTGGCTTAATGATCACAGGGTCATGTCGCTCATAAAAGGACGGAAGTTTTTTTTGGCAACTGGAGGAACGAAGGTACGAAATCTCATTATCAGTGCAGATTTCTCCTCGGGTACTCGTGCCAATGACATATTTTCATAAATAACTCATAATGAAGAGCGTAATAGAATCATATATTGGTTTCATTTCGAATCCCGGTATTCCGGGTGAGAAATCTGCTACATTACAGAGAGATTTCACCTCCGGTACTCGTCGAAATGACAAGCGTTGTAGGAACAGATTTCTCCTCGGGTACTCGTCGAAATGACAGCTGCCGGTTTTGTCATCGCCTCATTATGCCCGATAAAATTGGGTGAACACTCGAAATGACAGAGCATTGTTGATATGACAATAGGACATTTTTTTTAAACGCCTGCATCATTGAATCAGAAACTTTTTAAAAATGCTCTGTTGATCTCCACTCTTGACAAAATAGAGATATACTCCCTTCGAAAATCCGGAAACATCCAGCAAAATGTGATTGGTATGACCATCAACATGAAACTGATCCACTGCCCTTCCGTGACTATCGTAGACAAAAAGAATCCCACCCTGAACGCCGGAAGGCAAATCGTACTCTACCCGAAGCGCATTCTCAGCCGGATTTGGGAATGCATCCGTTTTTATTGTGGAGGTACCATCATTGATATACTTGCTTGAGACAGCCGTTTGGGGCAGCCGGTAAATATTGGTCCAAACTTTTTCCGGAAGCACAGAAAAATCATAACAATAGGAAAACAATTTATACTCATTTTCCCCGGTTTGATGGATAAAGTTATAAAGTGCCCCATCAATAAATGTAACCAGTGATCCATCCTCATTGATGATTTTACTGTCGTACTCATAATATTGGGCCGTAGAATAGTACTTATAATAGGTGCATAATAGCTCTAATCCGCTATCACTGTCAAACAATTTTTCTGATATAAATTTAATATCAGAAAGAAAATAACCGTTGGGAATATTGCACTGGATCGTCTTAAACAGAGTATGATCCATATTATAAATACGGCATTGCCCATTGGGTACGTCCATTAGAAAATATTTGTATCCGAACGTTTCTAACTCAACAACAGCCGTTGAAAAATCGTATTTCTTTTCCAGCGTAACTTGTGCGTCAAGAACCGTAACCATAAATAGAAAAACAGAAAAAATGGATATAACTCTCAAAGCTTTCATCTGATTAAAATTTTACATTTAATAAATAATTGTTGCAACTCATCGCATTAACGTTAACCCCTCGTTTGCAGAAGCGTCATTCGGATTAAATAGTTTCACTTTATTAAATAGCACTTTTGCCTGGTTAAAGTTCCCGGTAAAATAGGAGGTCCAGGCCAGCATCAACAATCCATCATAGTCAAAAGGATATAGATCTACTACTTTTTTGAACAAGGGCAACGCTTTATCGTAATTCTTTCTTTCGTAATAGACCATCCCCAAACGAAACATTGCCAGAGTGTTATTTGGATGAATATCAAGAATTTGATTATACAGCTCAATAACCTGATCCCACTTTCCCTGGGCAGCTAAGGGCAATATGATTCCAAACCGGGCTTCTTCCGAATAGGGTTTCAGCTGCCTCGCCCGTGAATAATAATCAACAGACAGATCCAGACTCCCTGCATGATAGTACAGCCACCCAAGCCGAAGGTTAATTTCATACGATGAATTATCATATATATTTTTTAATGTCTCAGCAGAGGCTTTATACTCTTTAAGCTTTTCCAGTTCATAGCTTCGGGCAAAAGCCTGTTCAAGTGCCTCCTGATTAACCTGAGCCAGGGCCATCATCGGCAACATCAGAACAAGAAATACTATTTTAATCTTTAAAAGTTCCATGCGATTCCTGCTATTAATGTATGCTTTACAAAACTATAATTAAATGTGCTGCTTTTCACAGCGTTAGTATATACCTGGTAACTTTCGGTAATATCCTGATTGATATATCGCAAAATAAATTGATATTTTTTCCCCTTTGGAAAGAAAAGACTACCGGAAAATTTATGGGTTGAAGTACCGGGAAAATTAGAAATTACATAACCGGCTGATTCGATAAAATTTTCCATTTCACCCGTCAGATACTGACCCCAAAAGTGCATCGGACCGAGTGGAAAACCACCGGAAAACGCAAGCACGGGAGATCCAAAAGCCTCGCCATTTTCTCTTTTAAAATAGATCCGGGGAGTTAAATAAACGTTGGCATTTGAAAAGGGATAATAGGTAATCCATGCGGAATACTGTGAAAAACCTTTATCACCAATGTTGGCCATATTCCATTCGCCTCCCGGAGCAAAATTTCCAAAATGAGACCACAGAGAAGCTGAAAACACATGGTCCGAATAAGATCTATCCTTGTGCTCAAAAGAGGCACTATAGCCATTAAAAACACCAACGGAATAGTCATAATTTCCCCAGACCAGGCTCATCGAAGGTGAAAAATAGAGTTTTCTCCAAAAAATCAGATGAGGATTTAAAAAATATTGAAATTGATTTGTTTTTACTCCAAAATCATTTCTTCCATTCCAATCGACCCGTTCCTTCCGGTCAATATTAATGTAAGTGAAATTATGATTTAAACTGAATTTAGGTGAAATTCTGTGGTTAAGATCAAAAGATTCAAAGTGATAATTCTTTAAGTAAAATGCCTCCCCATAATTAGGTCCAACTTCAGCATCAATATCATGATTTGCTGATTGCAGTTCTTTGAATTCAGGATTAAAACTGTACCCGGCTTCAAAAGCTACTCTGGTCACATTCCCGGCAGCGTAGTTGATTTTCTGCTGTATACTGTCAGTGAAATTGCCGGCAACAGCATATGCTTCCGCAAACCGACCACCAAACAGGAGACTGTAATAGACATATTCCTGAAGCCACTCCGGTTCACTGTTACTCTCCCAGGCTTTTAAGAACCATTCCGAAGCCATCCGGTATCTTTGCAGGTTGTAGTAAGCAATTCCTGTACGTACCTGAAGATAAAAAAAATCAATTCCCTGCCCCCGTGCACTCCTGGCGTAGTTAATCAATTCATGCCAATCTCCCTTTAAAAACAGCTCATAGGAGTGCTTATCTGCTTCCATCAGATTCAGCGTTGGCTGCCCCTGGATATTCAGAAACAGCAGAAGAGTTAACGTTATGATGCCTAATCGTTTTTGCATATCATTTGAATTTTTGCATCCTTCATATCGACAAGAATTTCAAAATCCCCTTGCATATTAACCGCTATACTGCTCTTACAAATTTTCAACACGCTTCCTCCGACCCTCTTATTAACGACAGTTTCCATTCTAATATTTTCCTGAGAGACAATATCTCCCGATTCAAGCATCGTAAGCTGAAATTCAGATTTTAAAAAGAGGAACAGAGGAGCCACCAGGTCCTGAATAAATTTAATCGGACCACCAAAAAGAAGATGCACAGGCAACGTATCTGTTATCCGGCTATTCACCTGAAAACCCAGCGGAACTTTAAATAAAGAGACATAAAACCAGAACAAAGGAGATCCTCTTCTCCCGTTAAAATTGGTAAAAAAGTGCATATCTCCCTGATTGTAAAGATAAGTCCACTCTCCGGTAGTCTGACACTGAATATAGGTGGCATTGTAGATATCGGTTTCTACCTCCCACAAATAGTCTCCGGCCAGTTTCTGCCATTTTGAAGATTCTGACTCAACATCTACCCGGACATTCAACCTTCTTCCCGGAATAAAATGCATTGCCCGGTCAAGCAATTCATTCTTCGACGGATTTGTAAGCTTTTGATCCTTCATTGGAAAATCAAAAGATTTTAACAGATAACCTGTCTCCTCTTTCAGCAGATAGTGGCCCAATGGATAATCAATGGTAACCGAGCCTACGTATGGATTTTCCTGAAATTGAAAATGCAAGTGCGGATAAGGCGATCGTCCGGAGTTTCCACAGCGGCCAATCAGTTGCCCTTTCTTAACTGAATCTCCGCTTTTCACCTCAATCGACTTATGCTTCAAATGGCTCAGTTTAGAATAAAGTGTGTCGCTATGTTTAATTATTACCGTATTTCCCCAGTTATTTTTTGTATTTACATCACCAACCAAATTGTCGGGGATATTAGAAACAACCTCTGCAACTGTTCCGTCAGCACAAGCCAGTACAGCCTTCCCAAAACAATAATAATCTTCGGCATAATCACCCGAATTTTTAAACTGCTCTCCATTGCGATTGGTGATGATGAAGTCCCAGGCATGTCGCCAGGCCCCCTTGTGCGTATGTTCCCCATTGTGTGCCTGGCTCACTGTCCACTCACCAAAAAACGGAAGTTGAGCAGATACGGGAAACGCCGCCGGAAATCGCTTCATATTCCCCGAATAGAGGTAGAGGTTATTTTCCGGATTCCCCAATTGAACCGGCGTTTCAATAAGGTTTTTTGATCGCTTTTCACGAAGTTTCAACGCATACAAAAACATAAGCACAACCATATTGAAAGGTAATGAATAGGGAGAAATCCGAAAAAGCAGAAAAACCTGCTGCGTACTGGTAGTTATAAGAACAACGGCAGGAAGAAGCAGGACTATCCAACCAATACTTACTCTGCCCGGAACTAAATAATAACCGCCCAAAGCTATTGCCGTTAATATATAATTAAAACCGATAAACGTATAACCAAGGGAATCGAACTCGATACCAACAAACCGGTAAAATAAAAAAGCTACGGCATAACCAAGAATTGACAACAAAAAAGTTATGCGTGAATAGATCAACAGTCCTATGGCAATAATGATACCCGCCAGAAGTTGGGGCTGAAAAAAAATGGCCCCCAGGGAGTGAAAGTAGATTCGAATAAATGAGGAGCTTATCCGCTTTTCGAGGAGTTCATAAAAATCAACAAAAAATTTACCGCCCAGGGCATACAACTCATTGTATACAAAAATACCCCGTTCGCTGAGATTCAAGGCAGAAAGGCTTCCGGCAGAAAGGGCAACAATCCAAATTGTCATTAAAAAAGGAACACTCAGAAACGGCAGTCCGTACTTACCAAGAACCCCCTGAAAAACAACAGTAAGA
The DNA here is from genome assembly GCA_964540165.1 of uncultured Mariniphaga sp. Taxonomy (GTDB): domain Bacteria; phylum Bacteroidota; class Bacteroidia; order Bacteroidales; family Prolixibacteraceae; genus Mariniphaga. The sequence continues at coordinate 7,290 of CAZILU010000088.1, read as the reverse complement.
AAAAAGCAGATCAATGACGTAACCGCAATAAGAATATAAACTTCTATCGAAGGCTGATAAAAAAGTCCAATACCCAAACCAACCAACAGCGCATTAAATCCATAGAGTCCGTTATTCAGATAGTATGAATTGTACCCCAGACCATACGCTAATAAATTTGCTAAAAGAACGGCAATCAGTCCACCAATACCAGCACCATAATCAAAAAAACTAATGACAACCAGAAAGGATGCAAGTATTTTTGAAGTTGAAAAAAAAACTTGCGAGTAACTGTTAAGATAGGCACTTAGAAAATCCTTTCCGGACATATTAGTCTATTTAATTAAACGAATCACCTTGCGGTAATGAACAAAAGTTCTTCCGAAAGACTTATCTCTCTCCGGTTTTAAAAACTTCAAGATCTTCCCTCTTTTTTATGACGTGAGGAACTCCATTCAGGTCAATTAGAACCACATTCGGTCGGTATGTAATAAACTGCATCCATTGAGTGACATTATAAGCCCCCACTCGTTCGATGACCAAAGAATCGCCTCTTTTAACGGAAGGAAAATTTATGGCATCCCTAATTACATCGATGTTCATACATAGTGGACCATAAATGGTTGTCTCCTCCTGATGGTCGGAAAAAGTTTTGGTGGGAAATACCCCCAGGTTATACCAAAAAGAGGTAAAGAGCAGATTAACCCCGGCATCAATCACCAGGTTTCTCCTTCCCGAAGCAGATCGCTTATTTGCCAGAACCGAAGTCAACAGATAGCCGGCATCATCGATCAGTGCTCTTCCGGTTTCAAGAAACAGAACGGGAAGATTTTCGTGAGGTATCTCCGATGATATCAATGCATTGGAAATAGCTTCTGCATAATCATCGAAAGAGGGACAAGTCTCTGAACCGGGCATATAAGCACCCTTCAGGGTATTCTTTGATGCGAATCCGCCACCCAAATCGATGTACTTTAGCCAGTGATCGAACTTCCGGTATGTTGCGTTTAAAAGATTAGCCAGCTTGGAAGCAGCCACAGCATAAGCTGAAGCAGCCATTATATAAGTTCCAATATGGGTATGCAAGCCGGTCAGCTCCAGTTTGTCGGCCAGCATAATCCGGTTGATGGCACTCCATGCTTCGCCATTTTCATAATTAAATCCAAATCGATCCCACATCGGATAGATCCCGGTATCCATATTGACCCTGATCGCCACCCGGGCTGTTTTATCTAATTTCCGCGTTAACTCAATCAACAGGTAAAGCTCATCGAAATGATCGATGTGAATGCAGGCATTGTGATGGATTGCCCGGGTCAAATCCTCTTCCGACTTTTCCGGCCCGTTAAACAGTATTTGTGAACCGGAAACACCCAGTGCCAGTGCTTTTTCAAATTCAAATCCGGATACTACCTCAGCCCAGGCACCCTCATCGTGAAATATGGAACATACAGCATCTAAGTAGTTAGTCTTATAGGACCAGGCAAACTGCACCTTTGGATATCGGGTTTCAAAAGCCCGTCGGGCATCAGCATAGGTATGCCGGATGGTCTTCTCCGAAAAAACAAACAACGGAGAGCCAAATTCTTCGATCAACCTTGAAACATCAATTCCATCGATCTCCGATATAACCTTCTGCCTTACAGGCAATCCAAACTTACTGGGAACCCCGGCTGTAATTGGGTTAATCACCGGCTTTTCATAAACTATCTTTTCCATATCAGATCTCCTTATTCATTGAAATTGCAGCAAACTTCTCAAGGTCAACAATCATATCGTACGAATAACGCACAAACATCTTCCCGATTTTATACGATGTCATCGGGCTTATCTCCTCTCCCAGTGCGAGTTTAAGCAAGGCTTCAGGAATGTTTTGGCCGGCGCCGACAGCCAGATAAACCCATGCAGGGATGCGTGGATTGATCTCTATCAGGTAGTACTCACCGGCCTTTGTTTTGATCAGCTCCATCTCCATCCCTCCCCGCCATTTGGTTTTACGGATGAGCGACCGGGTCAATTCCATCATATTATCATCGGCCAGGGTTATGCCTCCCCACGCCTTCCCTTTGTCAGTGATGTACTGCTTACGCATTGGCACAGCTGCCACCATATTCCCGTGCCCGTCGCCCAAGGCAACAACATTCACTTCAGTACCAGAAACAAACTCCTGTGCAATGACCGGCAAACCCCACTTGGCTGAAATTTTTAAAAATGCCTGTTTCACCTGCTCCTTGTTGCTGGCCAAATAAGCATCGTAAAACTGTCCCTTCACCATGACAGGATAGTCAAATTTCTCCTCCATCTCGGTAATTTGACCAAGGCTTCCTAAATTAAGACTTGCCGGCACCTTAATGCCATACTTCTTCCCATACTCGGGAAGCCGGTGTTTTTCCCGTTCCTGATATTGCTGAAGGGTAGGGAGAAACATACGAATTCCCAACGTGCGTAAATGCTCTTCATTTTTCATAAAAGCAAACAATTCAGCATCAAAATTAGGGATTAAAACATCGATCTTCTCCTGTTGATGAATATATTCAAGTCGTTCAATTAACTCATTGGACCCGGCGGAGGGATAAGGAATCTGAAAAACACGATCACACAATCCTTCCATATAGATGCCCGGTTCCAGATTTTCATAAACCAACCCGATGATTCGTACATCAAACTCAACCGACTCTTTTACGCCTCGGATGACAGGAACTCCCGGTCCCGGACTGTCTACATTGTTCAAACCGGTTACAGCAAGAGTTATCTTTTGTTTTTCCATATATTTTTAATTGAATTCGAGTGATTCGTTCTGCCCTGAAATCTGAAAATGTTTCAATAGCGCACAAAATTCATAAAAGTCCTTTTCAAAAGTCAAATCGTCTACATTGTACTTTCCTAAAAAAAAAGTACTGATTTCATCCGGCTCCTTCTCTTCCGAAATCATCTTAATCAACTCCAATCCTATCGGATTAAGCTGAAAAGAGTCACCCGTCTTTGAATTAAACACAAATCCGTTATCACTGATCTTCACCTCTTTTGCTATTCTCATATGCTAATAATTTTTAGGGGCAATTTACCTGTATCTCCCCAAATTTTCAATTTCTAAATTACGGAATATTTTATTTACAGTGTACTCGTTGGACACCATACTTTTTAAAAACCTGCGTTCCATGGTAATTTTTATTTTTAAATTGGCACTAATGTTGTTTATTGGGCAATTATTGAAACCATAAAATAAAATGCGATGAAGACAATTACCGGAATTATTTTAGTCGTCACTATGCTGACTTCCTGCATTGGAGAACCCGGGCCTCCGGGAATAGACGGACTGGACGGAAAAGATGGAGATTCATTTCTTGGGTCTGTATTTGAAATTGAAGGAGATTTTACCTCACAAAACGATTATGCCATCTTCTTCGAATTTCCGGAAACCCTGGAAATTTATGAAAGTGATGTGGTTTTGGTTTACCTGCTCTGGGAACAAACAGAAGATAACAACGGGAGCCCGGTTGACATCTGGCGCATGCTGCCACAAACCATCGTAATTAATGATAAAATCTTACAGTACAATTATGATTACACCGTCTTCGATGTGAAACTCTTTTTAGAAGGAACTATCCCATTTGAAGAGTTACTGCCCGCGGAAACAGACAACCAGATTTTCAGAATTGTAGTCCTTCCGGCCGATTTCGTCGCTAAAACAGATCAAGATCTGACGGATTTTAATGGCCTGATGAAATCGCTGAAAATAAGACCTGAAAAAATGCCTGAAAAAGGTACCGGGGCAGTCGATCAAAAAAATATCAACTATTAAAACAGAAACGTAGCTCCAATAAGTCCCTTCGCTGGTTTCGCAATAAATGTGTTGTTTCGATGGCCCTATTTTTTGAAATAGTTAAATGAATCATTCTGCACAAAGCCAGGTTCAAAATTTTATATACTTTGGCCCAAATTTTTTAATCGAAGGAAGGAAGTCAACAAAAATTAAACTAATTTCAGCCTTCTAAAAACTTGACTGAAGAGATAAATTAATGAATTATTCCGCATTTGATCTACTGAAATTAATCGGTTCATTGGCGTTTTTCCTATACGGGATGAAGCTCATGAGTGAATCGCTTCAAAAAGTTGCCGGCGACAAGATGCGAACCATTCTTGGGGCCATGACTTCAAACCGGATAAAAGGCGTATTAACCGGATTATTAATCACAGCCATAATCCAATCATCTTCAGCCACAACCGTCATGATTGTGAGCTTTGTGAACGCAGGACTGCTTACCCTGACACAATCGATTGGTGTGATTATGGGGGCAAATATCGGGACGACAGTTACTGCCTGGCTAATCACCATCCTTGGATTTAAAGTTGATATCAGTGCATTTGCACTACCACTTATCGGGTTAAGCCTGCCTCTGGTATTCTCAAAATACTCAAAACGCAGATCAGTCGGAGAGCTGATCATTGGGTTTGCGATCATCTTTATGGGGCTTGCCTATTTGAACAGTTCGGTTCCGGATATTAAAAGTAATCCGGAAATTCTATCTTTCATTTCCCGATACTCCGCTTCTGGTTACATATCTGTCCTGTTTTTTATGGTAATCGGAGCTTTGCTCACCTTGTTAATACAGTCATCCAGCGCAACCATGGCACTGACCCTGGTTATGTGTTTTAATGGATGGATCGGATTTGATATGGCCGTAGCCATGGTGTTGGGTCAGAATATCGGAACCACAATCACCGCAAACCTGGCAGCCTTAGTGGCTAATTCCACCGCTAAACAGACCGCTTTTGCCCACTTCCTGTTTAATGCCATCGGCGTTTTATTTGCCATGATACTTTTTAAACCATCGGAAAATTTGATTATTGGCATAATGAAAGCCCTGGATTTGAATCTGCCCTATGAAATCGGTGGTCAAACGATTGAAGAGACTCATGCAGCCATCCCCGTTGCATTATCAATCTACCACAGTGCTTTTAACATTCTGAATACACTCATTTTAATCTGGTTCGTTCCCCTGTTGGCAACTACAGTTAAAAAAATTATCCGATCCAAAGATGAAGATGACACCATTTTTAAACTTAAGTATATTAACTCCCGGCTGGTAAATATGGATGAATTATCGGCTTTACAAGCCCGAAAAGAGATCAATGTCTTTCAGCAACGAACCATTAAAATGTTTCAGATGGTCAGGGCACTTCTGGAAGAAGAAAAGCCCAATAAAATTGAGAAACTCTTCACCCGGATCGAAAAATATGAAAAAATTGCCGATCGGATGGACGAAGAAATTGTGACTTTTCTTACACAGGTAATTCAGAGTGATGTCAGCAAATCAACCGCTGAACAGGGCAGTGCCATGATAAAACTGGTTAGCCGAATTGAGAGCATCAATGACTCCTGCTACCTGATGGCCCAGTTTATCCAACAGGCAAAAAATATCAATATGCCCTTTACAGAAGAGATGGTCAACAACCTCAAACAATTGTTTGAAACCATAGATCCCCTGTTAAAAAGATTAGAGGCTGCGCTGGAACTAAAATCGCCATCAATCAACCTGGATGCTGAACGCCAATACCGCGATGCGATTCGCGAAACCATTGAAAAACTCAACATTGAACACCTGAAATCGATTAAAAAAGGGATCTATAAATATAAAATAGGGATCATCTATTGCGATGCATTTACCGAGCAGGGGGTCTTAGCCGATCATTGTTATCACGGGCTAAAGTATATCGATGAAATGATCCGAAGCAAATAGGATGCAACCCTTTAAATAACACCCATTCTTAATTTAAAGTCTTATTGGAAAATAATCAGATAAAATAGCCTCATTGAAGTTGAAATTTGATGATATAGTCAGAATCCGGATTTTTATCAATTCTGTTTTTTTCAATATCTCATATTTTTTTTACATTTAGCTTCGCTTAATTACCGTAAAAGATTTACCAATTTTACGGTACCAAATGAAACAAGCATGTCGGAAAATATTTTCTAACTTAATACAAAAACAATGAGCAAAAATCATTCAAGAAGAACATTTATCCGGAATACAGCGGCTGCCACAGCGGCTATTTCCATTCCCACCATCATCCCGTTTAAGGCCTTTGGCGCAAACGACAGAATCAATGCTGCAGTTTTAGGGTTAAATGGGCGGGGAAAAAGTCACGTATCTAGTTTCATGAACCAAAAAAACGTTGTTATTACTCATTTATGTGATCCCGACATGAATGTGCTAACACAACGACAGAAGGAATTCAAAGAGAAATACAGTCAGGATGTGATCCTGGAACAGGATCTCCGTAAGATATATGACAACAAAGAGATCGATGTGGTAAGCATTGCAACACCCAACCATTGGCATGCATTAGCCGTAATCTGGGCATGCCAGGCAGGGAAAGACTGTTACGTTGAGAAACCGGGATCTCACAACATATTTGAAGGAAGAAAAATGGTGGAAGCAGCCATGAAATACGATCGAATTGTTCAACATGGCGTTCAACTCCGGAGTTCACCA
>CAZILU010000088.1:0-804 GCA_964540165.1 uncultured Mariniphaga sp. | reverse complement strand
ACCATCGGTTCGTGAGGCCATAAAACTAATGCACGAAGGATTTATTGGCAGGGTATACATGGCACGCGGATTGGTATTCCGCTGGAGAGCCGACATTGGCAACAAAGGATTTGAGGCTGTACCAGAAGGACTCGATTACGACCTGTGGGTAGGCCCGGCAGCGAAGCGTCCTTTCAGCCGTAATCTTGTTCACTATAACTGGCATTGGACCTTTGAATATGGGAATGGTGATGTTGGAAATCAGGGAATTCACGAAACCGATCTGTGCATGTGGGGATTAAATGTAGGGCTTCCGACCAAAATAACCTCGATGGGTGGAAAATTCCTTTTCGACGATGCCAAAGAGACTCCCGAGGTACTATCCTCTATCTATCACTATCCGGAAGAAGATAAAATCATCCAGTTTGAAGTGCGCCCCTGGTGCACCAATACCGAAGAGGGAGTGACTGTGGGAAATATTTTCTACGGTGAAAAGGGAATATTGGTCGTTAACGGATACGACAAATACCAATTTCTGATGGGACAAAAACGTGAATTGGTAAAAGAGGGAAGCGATGGAGCAATGGCAAAATCAGAGATCGATCGGGGTGAAGGAGGAACCGATGGTCATGTTAAAAACTTCATCGATGCCGTTCGGGCCCATGATAAAACCATCCTGAACGGTCCGGTTGAAACAGCTCACCTGTCATCAGGGCTCGCACACCTGGGTAACATTGCCTACCAGTTAGGCAGAGTGTTAACATTTCATCCTCAATCGGAAACATTTGTCAACGACCCGGAAGCGGATAAACTACTCACCCGAAA
>CAZILU010000087.1:0-13665 GCA_964540165.1 uncultured Mariniphaga sp. | reverse complement strand
AATCTAAACGGTATTAGTATGAAGAAAAGACGAAAGTTGTTACGCTTCACACAAGTGCGCGTTCTATGGCAAGTTGGTCGTGCTATCTTGCCTGGACGGGCTTTGGTTATAATGCCCTGGCGGGGGCACTCCAATTCCGGGCCGTAGAAAAACCGTCTCGCCTCTTTTGGTCCAACGGTTATGCCTGGGGCGTAGCGGAATTAAATCCTGAATCGAGCGGAATGCGTATGGCGCTGACAGTTATGCATGGAGATATTAAGATTAAATCGGTTGAAATTACCGGTGCCGGCAGATGGGAAGCAGATGAAATTAAGACGATAGGCGAAGGAGAGAGGCTGGAATGCCAAATGAGTCTGATAACTAAATGAGGTCAATTTCAATGAAAAAAGGCAAAAGTTAAAAGGCAAAAGTTAAAAGGTAAAAGTTAAAAGGTAAAAGTTAAAAGGTAAAAGTTAAAAGGCAAAAGTTAAAAGGTGGAAGATTAAAGATGAGACTGTTTTTTACATTAAACTATTAATTTTCAATTATGTTGAAAGGTGCTAAGATTCAGGTTATAATAATTCTTGCGATATTTTATGCCTGCTCGAGGGAGGCTATTCAAAAAGAGCAAATGAATTTGCAGGTAATGGAGGAGGCTTTCATCCACCCCCCCGATTCTGTAAGACCATGGGTTTTATGGGACTGGATCTCCGGGAATGTGACAAGGGAAGGGATTACCAAGGATCTGGAATCGATGAAGAGGGTTGGAATCGGTGGTGTTGTCTGGCGTGAAATCGGAGGATTGTGGTGGGCACCATTCGGAGATGCCAACCCTTACAGTAAAGCGTGGCATGATCTTATGCAGTGGGCTATCAGTGAGTCAGGTCGATTAGGGATTGAGTTCAGCGCTTCCCAGGATTTTGGTTATGGCAGCGGAGGCCCTCATATTACACCGGATAATTCGATGCAACAGCTTGTGTGGAATGACACTATCGTTGATGGTGGATCTATGGTTGGGCTTAAGCTCTCCAGACCGGACATTCCGAAGGGCAATATTGGAAAGGCATGGCTAAGACCGGGAGAGGAATTTAGTCGTAAGGTTCTGGATGATATTGAGCAGATCGATTCGTACCGCGATATTGCCATTTTAGCGATTCCCATTTCATCCGAAGGGTTATCTTATGAAATTCCTCAATTAGGAATAAGAACGGCGATGGACCGGGTGACCTATTTCAACCATTTGAAAACGATCGCACCACCGGCAGGAACAGAGATAAACCGGGATCGTATGGTGGACCTTACAACGCTGGTTCAAGCCGATGGCAATATTAAATGGGATGCTCCGGCCGGGCGGTGGAAGATTATCCGGATGGGGCACGCATCAAATTTTCTGATGACCCGACCCTGCCCCACAGATGCCATCGGTTTGGAATGCAACCGGTTGAGCAAGAAGGGTATTGATGCTCACTTTGATCGCTTTATGAAACCAATTCTTGATCAGGCTGGTCCCCGGGCCGGAAAAACGCTGACTCACCTCTTTTTAGACAGCTGGGAGGCCGGGTGTCAAAACTGGACAGCAGAGATGCCACAAGAGTTCAGACAGCGCCGCGGATACGATATTACTCCCTGGCTGCCGGTATTAACAGGAAGCGTTGTCGAGAATGCAGCGATGTCGGAACGCTTTTTATGGGATTTCAGGCAGACAGTTAATGATCTGATTATCGATAATTACCTGCATCGTATGTGTGATTTGATCGAACCCTATGGGATGAAGTTTTCGGTAGAGGCTTATGGTAATTTGAGTATCAATACGATGCAATATGCTGAGATGGCAGATTATCCGGTCAGTGAGTTTTGGACGATGGGAACGGATGAATTTCCGGAGATTAAATCGCATAAATATTATTCTACCATGAAAGCTATGGCTTCTGCGGCACATACAGCTGGAATTGCAGATGTCGGAGCGGAAGCCTTTACCGGATACCGTGGGTGGAAAGACCACCCGTTTATCTTTAAGGGTGTTGGCGACGAAGCCTTCTGTCGGGGAGTAAATCACTTTTATTTGCATCTTTCTGCGCACCAGGCGTACGATGATATGGTGCCGGGTCTCACCCATCAAAAGTGGGGCGGGCACTTCAACCGGTTCAATACGTGGTGGGAGTACAGCAAACCCTGGTTTGATTATCTGTCACGAAGTCAATACCTGTTGAAACAGGGGCAGTTCGTTGCTGATATCTGCTATTTTTTTGGAGAGGGAGCGCCGTTGGATGTACGTGATATGGCTCTGAACCTGCCTGCCGGATATGATTATGATTTCTGTTCTTCAGATGTTCTGCAGCAAATGGAAGTAAACGAGGGGCGAATCGTGTTGCCTTCGGGGATGTCATACCAATATCTATTGTTGCCTGACTATGAGTATATGACCCTTTCTTCAATGCAGAAAATTGAATCACTGATTGCCGCAGGGGCCAATGTCATCGGGCAGAAACGAATTACCGGTACGCCTGGCCTCGAAGGATTTCCGGATGCTGATGAACAGGTTCGAACGATTGCGGACAGAATCTGGGGTGATCAGAAAATCCGTATGGCTGAGCATTGGGAGGAGATATTTAAGGCCGATAATCTTTCGCCTGATTTTTTGGGTGAGGGGCTGGACTATATACACCGCAAGTCAGGTGATATTGATATCTTTTTTGTTTCTAATCCGCTTCCGGAACCGGTTGAAAAACGTTGCACATTCAGGGTAGAGGGGAAGATTCCTGAGTTATGGAATCCTGAGACCGGCGAGATTCGCGCGATTACTGAATATTCTGAAAGAGAAAAAAATACATCCATCTCCTTGAATTTTAATCCGATGCAAAGTTGGTTTGTCATTTTTCGAAACAGACATTTGGCAAGGGAAATTCCTAAGCAAATTTTTTCGGATTATGGAACTGTGACAGATATTTCCGGTGCCTGGATGGTTCGCTTCGATCCTAAATGGGGTGGCCCGGAAAAACCAGTTGTTTTTGATGACCTGGCCGACTGGAGTCAGAACCATGAGAATGGGATAAAGTACTATTCGGGAACTGCGACGTATGAAAATAAGTTCACCCTCTCACAGGAGCAGCTGTCGGCTTCGGAGACGTTTTATGTTGATCTGGGCAAGGTCGGGGATCTGGCCAGGATCAGGGTGAATGGCACTGAATGCGGAATTGCATGGAAACAGCCATATCGCATTGATATATCAGGGGCACTTCATGCGGGTGAGAATATTCTGGAGGTTGATGTTGTAAATTCCTGGGTTAACCGGATGATTGGCGATGAGCAGCTTCCCGAAGATTGTGAATGGATTGACTGGATCAGACTGAAGGAGTGGCCGGAGTGGTTTTTGGCAAAAGAGAACCCCCGCGCCAGCGGAAGATATACGTTTTCTTCTGTTAAACATTATAAAAAGTCGGATCGTCTGATTAGCTCAGGATTGTTTGGTCCGGTAAAAATCGTTGTGCCTGACTAACTGATGGTGAAAGAGTTAAAGCGGTTATTGCATGAGTCGTGTGTTAAACAGATCAGGACAGAAAGTTGTAACCATGTGTCTTAATGATATTGGCAGAAACTTTAATGCGGGATCTATTCGTTTTTGTTCATGGTGTAAATTCATAAAACAGTTGTAATGAAGAAGATGATTTTTTATTTGGGAGTGTTTTTAACCAGTATGGTCCTGGAAGCGCAAAATCCCGCGCTGATCAATCCGGAGTTGTTAAAAAAACGGTGGGATGCTCAGTGGATTAGCTGTCCCGGAGTTTCATTAACGGACTTTGGTGTTTACCACTTCAGGAAATCATTCCGGTTGAATGATCAGCCTGAAAAATTTGTAATTCATGTTTCAGGGGATAATCGATACCGGTTATATGTAAATGGGACAGAGGTATGTAATGGCCCGGCTCGGGGAGACCTGGCGAATTGGTTTTTTGAAACGATCGATATTGCACGTTGGTTAAGAACGGGGGAGAATGTGTTGGCTGCCGTCGTTTGGAATTTTGGGGAGTACCAGCCATTGGCCCAAATGTCCTATCAAACGGCATTTTTGGTTCAGGGGAATGAATCAGAAGAGGCCGTTGTAAATACAGGAGGGACGTGGAAAGTTGTTAAAAATGAGGCTTATCAGCCACCTCTGTCCAGACCTCCCAGAACCGTTGTCGGTCCGGGTGAAATCGTTCACAGTAATAAGTATCCGTATGGTTGGGAGGTCATTGATTATAACGATGAACAGTGGTTAACTCCTCGGGTGTTGATGAGGGGAACTCCCGATGGTCAGTTCACCAGTTGGGATTGGAATCTGATACCCCGGGAAATTCCAATGATGGAGTATAAGTTTCAACGAATCACAGAGGTTGAGCGTGCAGAAAATACCATTGTTGGAAAGCAATTTCTATTGGGTAAGGCACCCCTTGTGGTTTCTGCGAACAGTGAGATTACTGTTTTATTGGATCAGACCTACCTGACAACTGCTTACCCGGAATTGGTTGTCAGCGGAGGGAAAGGATCATCCATTAAAATTGACTACGCTGAATCTCTGGCCGATGCTGATGGGATTAAAGGAAATCGAAATGAAACTGCAGGGAAGACTATGCTCTCCTATTATTCCGATCTGTTCTGGCCTGACGGAGCCAAAGAGAGGCGTTATCAACCCCTTTGGTTCAGGACATACCGGTATCTTGAACTTACGGTTAAAACCGCAGATGAACCGCTGACCATTAACGATATTTACGGATATTTCACTGCCTATCCCTTTGAAGAGAAGGCCCGGTTTGCCAGTGACAATCCGGATCTGCAGAAAATTTGGGAGATTGGCTGGAGAACGGCGCGTTTATGTGCGGGAGAAACGTATTACGATTGCCCATACTATGAACAGCTTCAGTATGTTGGCGACACCAGGATACAGGCGTTAATTTCGCTGTATGTAGCCGGTGATGACCGATTGATGCGAAATGCCATCGATCAATTCCACAACTCTTTGCTCCCTTCCGGGTTGACGCAAAGCAGGTTCCCGTCGCATCAGCCTCAGGTTATTCCTCCTTTTTCACTGATCTGGATCTATATGGTTCATGATTATTGGGTGCATTGTGATGATATCACTTTTGTGAAGAAACAGTTGAATGGTGTCCGGAATGTGCTCTATTGGTATGAACAGCAGATTGCCGAAAACGGAATGTTAGGGCCAATGGATTGGTGGAACTTCGTTGACTGGTCATTTGGTCCGTTTAGCGGCCTGGTGCCTATTGGAGGAACACCCAATGGCGCCCGTGATGGTAACTCCTCCATTATTACGCTGCAATATGTTGATGCTTTGCAAAAAGCAGCAGAGCTTTTCCGGATCTTTGACGATCAATCCCTGGCAGATCATTACCATCAACTATCGAAATCGTTGTTGGAGAATACATATCAACGTTGTTGGAATATGGAAAAGAAGCTCCTGGCAGATACCCCGGAAAAAGATGCTTACAGTGAGCATGCCAACATACTGGCTATTTTAACCGGAATGGTTGATAACGCTGAAAGTGAAGCGTTATTTAAGCGAATGATTTCATCCGATGAGTTAACGGAAGCGACCTTCTACTTTAAATTTTACTTCATCAGGGCGCTGATCAAGGCCGGATTGTCAAATGACTATATTCAGATGCTGGAGCCATGGAATGATATGATTGACATGGGCCTCACAACTTTCGCTGAGAGGCCTGAACCAACCCGCTCCGATTGTCATGCCTGGAGCGCCCATCCAAACTACGATTTCCTTGCTACCATTTGTGGAATAACTCCTGGAAGTGCCGGATTCAAAACCGTAAGGATAGAGCCAGCCATGGGGAACCTGAAGTTTATTGAAGGGACGATGCCCCATCCGAAAGGAGAAATTTCTGTCAACCTTCGAAGAGAGGGGAAAGGTGGCGTGCAGGGAGAGGTCACATTACCTTCAGGACTGACCGGTCTGTTTATCTGGAATGGAAATATTGTGAATCTGAAGGAAGGACAACAGGATATCCGGTTAAACTGAACGATTTCGCTTAAAGCTAATACTGGTGTAACCTATGGCTCATAAAGCATCGTATGGAGAATGACAAAACGAGCATGACGATTTATGACACAAACGAATTCAATGAAAAATTGAAAATGAAAGATTTTAATAAAAAATTGGCTCACTTCATTGTTCTGATGTTAATTATTCAGAGCGGAATGGCATCGTGTGAAAAAGAACGGACATTGGCAGATAAGAACCCGCGGCAGGAGGAGAAAGAGCCGGATGAAGGTAATATAAGTTACCGGGAAGATACAACCTATGCTGTCGGGCCGGATTTGAGCCATAACCTGGAAATTTTTGACATCTCAAAAACAGATCAAACGGTTGAAGCTTTGGCCGACAGAAATTTTGAAAAGGGAGTTATCTTATGGTCTCCCACCGAAGGGAAGCACATTCAGGATGCGATCCTCTCTTTCGGCTATGAAGATCTCTCACCCGTTTGGACGGTAGCACAGTGGGCATCAAAATACTCGTTGAAGAACGCCCCATTGGAAATGCGGCCCAATGGTGACCGCGTCTATCAGAATGAAGCCAAAACGCTGGCTGTAAATCCGGATGGATCTTTTCAATTAGAGGTAAAGGGGAAGAAGGAGTGGGGGAACCATGTGAAAGAGCAGGGGGAATCATGGCCCCACCTCTATTTAACCCAGCCTATTTATCCCAGGGTTCAGATTCCTATTGCCAAATGTGAACATATCTACTATTCCCTGGACGGGATCAGGGAGTATTGTTATAACTATATGGATGAAACTGTTGATCTTTCAAAGCATACGGCTCATGTTGTTATTAATCTGTCCATTCAGAACCGGAATAAGAGCTCTCAGCTTCATGGGAAGTACTACACCATTCAGTTACCATGCTACGATTACCGCTATGATTTTGCCAGAAAGATTAACCGCTATGATATCGGCTCGAAGGAGGTATATACGGGTGCTTTGATGTATGGGATGTCGGGCGATGATTTGTGGGATGGAACATTCAAGGATGGAAATTGGCACAAGATCAGGAAGGATATACTACCGCTGATAATGGAGGCGTGGCCTGTTGCCACGATGAAAGGTTCCCCGTTGGATGGCGCAGATCTTAATGATTTTTACCTGGCGACTGTTACTATTGGCTGGGAAGTATCGGGAATTTTTGACGCATCGATGCGATTTAAAAATTATAGCATCAAAGCAGTGATAAATCCGTGAGATGTGAAGGGGTGATACGCCTCCGCCTTCGAATTGTTTTATTCAAATCTAATAAAAAGACCAATGGAGAGAGTAATTAGTACAAAAAATTTACGGAGATCGCTTATGTCCGGATGTATGGCAGGAGTAGTGATTTTCCTGGCAGGGGGATGTGCAGAATCTAGTTCTGAGGTATCAGAACGGCCCAATATCGTGTTTGTATTTGCTGACCAGTGGAGAGCTCAGAGTACCGGATACGCCGGTAACGGTGAGGTGATCACGCCAACGCTTGACCGGCTGGCTGATGAATCTGTGAATTTCACCCATGCGGTTGCCAACATGCCTGTCTGTTCTCCATATCGGGCCAGTTTATTGACCGGACAATATCCGTTGACTCATGGATTATTCATGAACGATGCCAGGTTTAATCCGGAGGCAAATACGATGGGTAAAATATTTAAATCAGCTGGATATCAAACAGCTTATATAGGGAAATGGCATCTCGACGGGCAGGGACGTTCTGCCTATATCCCCCCCGAACGCAGGCATGGATTTGATTACTGGAAGGTTCTGGAATGTACTCATACGTACAATAAATCGCTCTACTATGCCAATCAGGATACAACACCTTCGGTCTGGCCGGGGTATGATGCCTACTATCAGACGTTGGATGCGGTCGATTATATCAAAAACAGCGCTCAAAAGGAGAATCCTTTCCTGTTGGTATTATCCTGGGGGCCTCCCCATGCGCCCTATCATACAGCCCCGGAGGAGTATCAGGATAAGTATAGCGATAATGATATTCTTTTGAGGCCTAACGTTCCCGATGAATTTTACGATAAGGCTCAAAAGGATATTAAGGGTTATTATGCCCACATCAATGCGCTTGATGATTATTTGGCGTTGATTTTAAATGCCATCACAGAACAGAATATTGAGGATAATACCATTTTTGTTTTTACTTCAGATCATGGTGATCTGCTCTATTCTCAAGGGCAAATAAAGAAGCAACAGCCTTTTGATGAATCTATTAGAGTTCCTTTTCTGCTGAAATATCCAGGGCTGAATAAAAAGAGTAAAGGGTTAATTGATGTTCCGATCAATACGCAGGATATTTTACCAACGTTGCTGGGATTATCAGGGATTGATATCCCCGGAACTGTTGAAGGGAAAGACTTCTCTCAAATAATTAAAGGAAAAGAGAAGGTGGATGATAATGCCGCCTTAATTGCATGCATCGCTCCGTTTGGACAATGGCCGAGGATGCGGGGAGGGGTAGAATACCGTGGTGTCAGAACCAAGAGGTATACGTATGCGAAAAAACTCGATGGTCCCTGGTTGCTATATGATAATGAAACCGATCCGTATCAGATGAACAATCTGATTGGAAAACCTGAGTATGAAACGTTGCAAAAAGAGATGGAAATGTTGCTGGTTCAAAAGTTAAAAGAGACTAATGACGACTTTTTGCCTGGAGATGAATACATTAAGCAGTGGGGGTACCAGGTTGATGAGACAGGAACGATACCTTATGTATGGTAATAATTAATTAGATAGGAAGCGTTTTCCGTCTTTTGTTGTCAGAAAGTGCAAACATTTTATCAAAAAGTGTAAAAACAGTATCGTTGTAATGCATTAGTTTTATCCAATTAAGTTGGATAATTAAATTTTGAATTATTGGAGAGTGTTAATATGAGATGCATTGCAAAAATAATTTTTCTCTTTTTGTTTTTTGGTTATCACCTATCCGGAGTTACAAAACCATTATCAAAAATTGAGATTGTTGACGGGAAGTTTGTCAATGAACAGGGAGATCGATTTTTCCTATGGGGATTTAACTACACAAGTCCGGTAGAGGGTGTTTTGCTTGAGGATCGATGGGAGGAGAAGGAGATTTGGAATGCCATTGAGGAGGACTTTCAGGAGATGAAAGATTTGGGTGCCAATGTGGTGCGGTTTGCATTGCAGTATCATCAATTTATGAAAGATTCTGTTACCCCAAACCGGAAAGCATTAAAAAGACTGGAACGGTTGGTTCGGATCGCTGAAGAGAAAGAGATCTATCTGTTGATCGCCGGATTGGGGGCATTCAGGAAGAGCGATCAGCCGGATTGGTATAACAACATGAATGACAGAGAGCGTTGGGATACCCAAAAGGTGTTTTGGAAGGCTATTGCTAAACAAGTGGGAAAATACCATTCTGTTTTTGCTTATGATTTAATGAATGAGCCGGTAGTATCCGTGCGGTGTAAGGAGTTAAATGCCTGTGAGTGGACGGGAGGTCAGGCTATGGGAGGATTTCATTTTGTGCAGAATATCTCCAGGAACCCGGAGAATAAGTTCCATGATACCATTTTGCGTTGGTCAGGGGAACTTCGTCAGGCTATTCGGTCGGTAGATGATAAAACCCTGATTACCATAGGATTTTTAAGTATGGGAGATCTTACGCCGTTTGCTGAAACGTTGGATTTTATCTGTCCGCATATCTATCCGAGGAAAGGAAAGATTGATGCGTCTATCCAATTTATTGAAAAAAATCAAACCAGCGTTCCCCTGGTAATTACGGAAACTTCGGCAACCCATTGCGGAGAGGAGGGGTTAAAAGAGTTTATTGATCGGATCGATGGGAAATATGAAGGATTGGTTGGTCACTATTTTGGCAAAACTCCGGAGGAGAAGTGTGAAACCATTCAGGAAGCCGTTCTTATGGGAACGGTTAAGTTTTTTATTAAATACAATCCAAATAAATAGGATCTTAGATTATTTGCTGTTTCCGGAATGAACCATAGATATGTCAGGCTATTAAAAGTAAATTAGAAAAAATTTAAAAGGATTTAATATGAAACGTATTGCAGTCGTTTTTTTTCTGCTTCTGTGTTTCGGATATGCCATGATTGGGAGTGCAGAGCCTTTCTCAAAGATTGAGATCGTTGACGGGAAATTTGTCAATGGACAGGGAGACCGTTTCTTTTTCTGGGGTTATAACTATACGAATCCGGTAAAGGTAGGGCTTATCGAGGACCATTGGGATGATAAGGAGATATGGAAAACGATGGTTGAGGATCTTCAGGAGATGAAAGATTTGGGAGCGAATGTAATTCGCATTCATTTACAGTATCACCGGTTTATGAATGACCCGGTTACGCCAGATCGTCAAGCGTTAAAAAAATTGGAGAAGTTGGTTCGGATTGCTGAGAAGAAGGAGATCTATCTGCTTATTACCGGATTGGCAGCCTATCGTAAAAGTGATCAGCCCGATTGGTATAACAACATGAATGACAGAGAGCGTTGGGATACCCAAAAGGTGTTTTGGAAGGCTATTGCTAAACAAGTGGGAAAATACCATTCTGTTTTTGCTTATGATTTAATGAATGAGCCGGTAGTATCCGTGCGGTGTAAGGAGTTAAATGCCTGTGAGTGGACGGGAGGTCAGGCTATGGGAGGATTTCATTTTGTGCAGAATATCTCCAGGAACCCGGAGAATAAGTTTCATGATACCGTAATTCGGTGGTCGGGAGAGCTTCGTCAGGCTATTCGGTCGGTGGATGATAAAACCCTAATTACCATTGGTTTTTTGAATTTAGGCGATCTTACACCGTTTGCCGAAACATTGGATTTTATTAGTCCGCATATCTATCCTAAAACCGGGAAAATTGATGCTTCGGTTAAATTTGTTGAGAATAACCAAACCCGTGTTCCTTTGGTAATCACCGAATGTTCGACCTTACACTGTGGTGAGGATGAGCTGAAAGATTTTATTAACCAGATTGACGGGAAGTATCAAGGATTGGTAGGGCACTACTTTGGCAAGAAACCGGAAGATTATAACGAAGGAACAATCATAGACGCATTACATAAAATTGCCATAGAATTTTTTGTAAAAAATAATCCGAATTAGAATTAACGTTCATGTACTATAAATCATGAGAAGATGAAGAACCGATTCTTACTATCTACGGTTATTTGTTGCATTTTTGGGATGACAAACTGCCATTCTGAAACCGGCACTAAAAAGCCAAATATAATTTTTATTCTTGCCGATGATCTGGGATGGGCCGATCTTCCTGCTTATGGTAACCGGTTTAATGAGGCACCTAATCTGGATCAACTGGCTAATGAGGGTATGCGGTTTGTTAATGCCTATGCCGCATGCCCGGTCTGTTCTCCAACGAGAGCAAGTATCCAATCGGGTCAGTATCCGGCCCGGGTAGGGATTACTGATTTTATTCCGGGGCATTGGAGGCCTTATGAAGAGGTTACCGTTCCCAGAAACCGAACGCAGTTTTTACCCGAAGAGATTGTTACGATTGGTGAGGCAATGAAATCAGCCGGTTATGCCACTGGTTATTTTGGTAAATGGCATCTGGGAAACGGACCGCAACATCATCCGCTAAATCAGGGGTATGATGAAGCTAATGTTGGTCAGGGATATTATCAGACGAAGTTCAATCCGGCCCGGGAAACGGATTCTTCAAAACGGTTTTCGGACCTGTTGACCGATTTTGGAACCGGATTTATCGATAAAAACAGAGATAATCCATTCTTTCTTTTTATTGCCCATTACGATGTTCATGTTCAGTTAGAGGCAGACCAGGAATTGATTGATAAATATTTACAAAAGGAGCCGGTTGTCGGGTACCCGGGTAATGCCATTTATGCTGCTATGGTGGAACATTTAGACCGAAGCGTGGGGGCCATCATGAAAAAACTGGAAGAGACCGGATTGGATGAAAATACCATGGTGGTCTTCTTTTCCGACAATGGCGGATTGATTAGTCGCTACGACCGGATTCCATTGGTCGCTGATCGGCAATTGCCGGTTTATGAAGACAGTCCGCTGAAATATATCGCCTCTTCCAATAGTCCCTTAAAGGCAGAGAAGGGGACGGTGTATGAAGGAGGTATCCGGGTGCCGATGATTGTTCGGTGGCCGGGGAGGGTGCCTGCCGGTGAAGTCAGTGAAGCGATTGTTTCCAGCGTTGATTTCTATCCGACCCTGCTTGAAATTGCCGAAGCACAACGCCCCGCAAATCAAGTGCTTGATGGTGAATCTGTCATTCCTGCATTAACTCAAAACCGTTATGATACTGATAGGGCAGTTTTCTGGCACTATCCGGTTTATCATCATGATGTGCCTGCCGGAGCCATTCGAAAGGGCGACTGGAAACTCATTGAAAATCAGGTTTCAGGAAAATATAGTTTATATAATTTGAGATTCGATATTGCTGAGAATAACAATATTGCCGATCTCTATCCGGAGAAGTTGAGCGAATTGAGAACTATTTTAACGGATTGGCAAAAAGATGTCAAGGCCGAATTCCCGATATCCAACCGTGATTTTGATGAGCTGAGAAGATTTGAATGGGGGAAGTATTCTAACCAATAAAATAAAATTATCATGTGCATTTATCAGAAAAAAATAGATCGTTCCAACGGTACCCGATTTAATATAGATAATTGTAATTCTGCCCGATTAGGCAATGAGTTGTCGTGGTTATTCCTTCATCGATTATTTGGAATATTATTTTTGTTTTTTTGTCTTGCTTTTCCAGTAGCTGCTATATCAGGAAATGAAGAAGGCCCGTATCAATCAGGCACCAAACCCAACATCATTTTTATTCTTACCGACGATCAGCGTTGGGATGCTTTGGGGTACGCTGGGAATGATGTGATTCAGACTCCGGAAATGGATAAGTTGGCAGAAGAGGGTGTCTGGTTTCGAAATGCCGTTGTTACAACGCCAATCTGCTCGGCCAGCAGGGCTTCCATTTTTACCGGATTGCATGAGCGTACGCATCGGTACACTTTTCAAACCGGACCGTTACGGGAAGAGTATATGGCTACCTCTTATCCGGTCATGTTAAAGGAGGCAGGATATTATACCGGGTTTTTTGGGAAATTTGGGGTGAATGTTAAAAGTAGTAAACAGTTGTTTGATGTTTTTGATAATTATGACCGGAACAACCAGTTTCCTGATCGACGTGGTTATTTTTATAAAACGCTTCATGGGGATACCGTTCACCTGACCCGCTATACCGGTCAACAGGCTTTGGATTTTATTGACGAAGCCCCCCGGGATAAGCCCTTTTGTCTTTCATTGAGCTTCAGTGCTCCTCATGCCCATGATGGTGCACCGAAACAGTATTTCTGGCAGGAAGAGAGTTCCAGTCTGTATAGCAACCAGGAGATGTCGGGGCCGGAATTAGCCGAAGATAAGTTCTTTCAACAACTGCCATTGCCTGTCAGGGAGGGATTTAACCGTTTGCGCTGGACCTGGAGATTTGATACCCCCGAAAAATATCAGCATAGTGTAAAAGGATACTATCGGATGATATACGAAATTGATCAGGAGATAGCAAAGATCAGAAATAAGCTGAAGGCTAAAGGACTGGATAAGAATAGTGTGATCATTTTAATGGGTGATAATGGTTATTTTTTAGGTGAAAGACAACTGGCAGG
>CAZILU010000086.1:10536-13982 GCA_964540165.1 uncultured Mariniphaga sp. | reverse complement strand
GCAGGATGTGAAGGTCCTGGGTGGCGATACGGTGCTGGTAGTGCCGGGCGTCGTGAACGAAAAGGTGTCCTACGAACAGGCCTACATCCGTTCCATGAGCGCCATACGCGAACTGATTCCTTATGCTGAAAAGACCGGCATGCAGATCGCCCTGGAGAATGTGTGGAACAACTTCCTGATCAGTCCCGTCGAAGCCAAACGGTTTGTCGATGAGATTAATCACCCGCTGATTGGCTGGTACTTCGATATCGGAAACATCCTGCGCTACGGATGGCCCAAGCATTGGATACAGACCCTGAACCATCGCATCATGAAACTCCATGTAAAGGAGTTCAGCCGTAAGCTGATGAACGAAAATGGTTTGCGCGAGGGCTTTAAAGTGCCGCTGACAGAGGGCGATGTCAACTGGCCGGAGGTGATGAAGAGTGTAAAGGAAGTTGGATACGCGGGTGGATGGATTATATCCGAAGTGCCGGGTGGCGACCGCCATCACCTTAAAGATATCGCACAACGAATGGATACGATCATCGGATACATGAAATGATTCTTAGTGCAGAAGAATTTCCTGTCATGGATTGGTCTTATAATAGATTTAATATTTGAGTATTGTAACTGTCTTAGAATTCAAGAGTCTGATTTAGAAAGTTCGATGACAAGGCTTGCGAAGTCCGAAAAATGTGAGTTTACTTGCTGTAAATGACCATTTTGAGGACAAGCATAACGCAGTCAGCGGACTTTATAGACAGACTCTGTATGTGTAATCCTGAATAAGATCCGGACCATCATCAAAAAAGCAGCTCCGAAGGCTGTTGAGGAGATCGCATACGAGATGCCTGCCTATAAAACGCATGGAAAACCGCTGGTTTACTTCGCGGCTTTTAAAAAGCATATCGGGTTCTATGCCACGCCATCGGGCCATGAAGCCTTCGCAAAAGAGTTGAAAAAGTATAAGCGCGGAAAAGGATCGGTCCGGTTCCCGTTACACCAACCGGTCCCTTACGACCTGATCCGGCAGATGGTTGAATTCAGGGTGTATGAAAATGCGCATCCGGAGGATTTAATCATCTAATAATCAGCTTTTACTTTTTACCAAATTCATAGAAAATTTTTATCTTTGATTTTCAGTAAATCAAAGAACAATGAAATCAAACCGACGTAAATTCATTTCGAATGCTATGGCCGGCGGGCTGGCAACGGCCACCCTGCCCTTCACCGCTTGTAACACTGAGCCGCTGGCAACAAAGGATGCTCCCGATGTTGAAACAAAGCTTTCCCGGCTCGATGAGGTTCTCCGTCAGCCGGTGCTAAAAAGGGAGCTTTTCTCCTCTCCCGTAATCATCGAATCGCTGGAATTACTCAAGAGCGATGAGGGTTATCTGTGCCGTGTACGGTCGAGCGATGGCGCCGAAGGGATCTCAGTGCCCCATGGAAGCATTTCAAATTTCTATCCGATTTTTCTCAATCGATTGCAACCATTCTTTATCGGGAAAGACGCCAGAGACCTGGATCTGATTCTTGAAAGGGTGCTGTTCTTCAGCCTCAATTTCAGGCTGAACGGCATTGCACTGGGCATCCCGCTTGCTACCATCGAATTTGCCATCCTGGATATGCTGGGTCGCATGGCCGGCAAATCGATGGGACAGTTGGTCGGTGATATTCATCATCCGGAGATAGCCTTCTATGTAGCCACTGAATTCAGGGAGCTGCCCCTGGAGGAGCATTTTGCACGCATAAAGGAGGCTGTGGCCCAATACGATGTGAATGCCCTGAAGATCAAAGTCGGGTATATGTATTATAAAACGAAGGATATCCACTATGCCGGACTGCCGGGAAAATCGGAAAAGCTGGTGCCCATGGTCAGGGAACACTATGGCAATGATATGTACCTGTATGCCGATTCAAACGGTTACTACGATGTGGACGGCGCCATCAAAATCGGTAAAATATTAGAGGAGAACAGATATAGCTATTTTGAAGAACCGGTTATGTTCGATCATTTTCACGAGATAAAGAAGGTGTCGGACGCCCTGACCATCCCCATAGCCAACGGAGAACAGGATCATAGTTTCACCAACTTCCGATGGCTCCTGGCAAATGACGGGATTGATGTCGTTCAGCCCGACAACTTCTACTTTGGCGGTATGATCCGTTCCGTTAAAGTGGCCCGCATGGCTGAAGCTATGGGAAAAACGTTTATCCCGCATATGTCGGGCGGTGGATTGGGGTATATCTATAACAGCCATATAGTATCGGTCTGCCCCAATGCAGGCCTGCATCATGAATTTAAGGGGTTCAGATCGCATATCCCGTTTGAATGCCCTACCTCTCCCCTGGAGATCATCAACGGAAAAATCAAAGTTCCCTCCGGCCCGGGTTCGGGTGTCACCATCGATCCGGATTTCATTAAAAAACATCAGGTGGTGACCGGGTAAGCGATGATTGTAAAATATTATCTTTTATAACAAATCTGTAATTTCTGCTTCTAAACCCATAGGAACTAAAATTTTATACATAGAGGTGATTTTCAATTCAAAAAAAATTCCTAACTTTTATGAGCTAAAAATTTAAATATCCTGCTATGAAACGGAAACTATTACTTCTATTTTTAATTTTACCCGGATTGATGCAGGCACAGGTTGTCTGTGAGTATCCCCAAGGGGTGATCACCTCGCTTGTGATCACGGAAGCACGGATCACATCCACCGCCGATGCTTTTATCGAAATAACCAATATGGGAAGCACTCCCATTCCTCTGGGCCAGTTTAAATTTGGAAACTTAAACTGGCCGGTCAACTCATCACAGATTTTTGACCTGTGCAATGATCCCTGGTTTATTGCCACCAACAATTACCTTTTTCTCCCAAACAAGATCCTTGATCCCGGAAAGTCATTTATTCTCACTACAGCTTACGATTATGGCCCGAGACATTACAAGAACGGGCTTGGCAGGCTGGGTGGCTCCGAACGTCCAAAACAGCCTGAAATGTACGAGATTGCAGATAAATTTATTCATCGTGCCGAACCTGTTTTGGGTGTCAACTATCCGGGCGATAGTGTAACGACAGCTCAAAATGACCCGGAGCCGCTAAAAAAGAGGGGTGACTACTCTTATGTATTTGGTTCAACCGGTGGTACAACCTATTATCTGGAACACCATTACGCTGAGGGCGACTCGGCTGTAATTGACCAGGTGGGTGGTGTCTTTGATGAAAACGGAAGAAACCGTGGCCATATTAATTACGATATTGCCGGAATTGTCGGTGGAGTAAATAACTCTATGTTAATACGGAAAGCTTATGTAATCCGTGGAAATGTTGACTTTGCCAGTGGCAGAGGGGTTAGTATCGATGACTCGGAATGGATCCCGGTTCCATTCCCGGCCGGGTACAACTCATGGCGCGATGTGTGGTGGACCGTGGGAAATCATGGAAATTTCACACTCAATG
>CAZILU010000086.1:0-10526 GCA_964540165.1 uncultured Mariniphaga sp. | reverse complement strand
CGCTCGAACCGGCATCAGAGGTCGTTACCGTAGATTATGCATCCAAAAAGATTACCGTGCCGTGGGGAACCATGCGGTTAGACGAAATCATGCGCCACATGAAACGTAAACCGGGAGTTGCCTGGTATTACGACCTGAACCCGATCCGTGAGGACTCCCTCTATCGCTCTGCCCGCGCCGGTGATCAATTGACCATATTTGTGGCAGGGACTACCCTGCAGTCGGCAACCTTCACCATTGAAGTCAAGGAGCCTTTAGCAGACGATAACATGGTTATTCCGATCGATCGAAAGAACGATACCGGTCCGGTCACTACCCGGGCCCAAAATGGAATATTGGGTTGGCCAAGAGTGACCCGGCACCCTTCTGGAACAGATACCATTACCGGAAGTGGATTTGGATTGGCATACGACCTTCGATCCGATACGCTGCTAAAATACTTAGAAAAGCCACCAAAAGCTACCTGGGAGTTTATCTGGGTCGACGGGCAGATCAGGCCGGACCTAAAAAACGGGGATCAGTTGAAAGTCGTATCGGAGAGCGGAAAGGAGAAGATCTATTTTATCCAGATCCAAAGCTTTAATCCCAATTCAAATGCCGACCTGGCTGCTATTACATGGCCCGACATCCCTGATTTCTACCGTGGACTGTTTGGATGGCAAGGCGATACCATCCCCAATTTTGCCTCCGGCACAACCAACTACCGGGTGCAAGTCCCGTCCGATGTAGAGGGAATCCCAGCCCTGAAAGCCAAAACAAGCCAGGTCAATGCCTCCGTTAAGGTTACCCGGGCTAAGTCACTGACCGGTACCATTCAGGATCGTACGGTTATTTTTGAGGTGACCGCCGAAAATGATACCGTAAAAAAGACCTATGCAATAGAACTGGTCAAGGAGAAATTACCGTTTCAAATCGAACCATTCCACGCCGATCCATTCTTCTCTGAATTTGTAAACTCCTATCCAAATGGCATTGCATATCTTGAAATTTACAATCCGGGAAATCAATCGATTGATTTGAGAGACTACATGTTTGGAATGCGTAACCATAACGATGATTACTATCCTATTTTAGATAATGTTGCCTGGGCAAGAAGGTATACAACGTATATTCCCGGACTGAAACATGTTGACGAAGCGACCTGGGCAGTGACTCCAAGATATATGCAGCCCGATCCGAACGTCAATCCCATCCTTGCCGGTGGAGAAACCTTTGTACTGGCATATATTACCCGGGGTGAAAATTACTATTCGGGTATTTCCAATTACTGGGTTCCCTATGATGTACAGTTTGCCAATCACACCGTACCCGGACACCCGAATCCATGGAATGAGAATATGACCAGCGCCAGTACCAACGGAGTGCCAATGTTGCCAAATGGAAACCGCAGGGGCACCATGATGCTCTATAAGGTGCTGAACGACTCCATTAAATTGGGCTTAAAACCCAATACCGATGTGGATGACTTTGAATTGATCGATATCATGGGAATGCCCGAATCGGCCTATTGGATCGTGGGTGGCTATGTAATGGGTGTGAATGAAACGGGTAATATCTTCATCCGCAAACCGGAAATATCCAAAGGAAATCCGGTCCGGGGCGGCTCTTTCGGTACCAATCCCGACGACTGCGAATGGATCAGAGTTCAACCGGGCATCACATTCTCGCACATCTCTACGCCCGCACGCTATGGCGCTGCATGGAGCAGTCTGAATCAGCACTTCATGATCGAACCGACCTACTATAAATCGACGGTTAACTCATCGGTTTATAAGGTAAGTCAGGGTTATGGCCCGGGTGAATCGATCATGGGGCTGAAAACCGGCACAACCGTTGCCGACTTTCTCAGTAAGGTTAACAAAGAGGATGAAGGTCAATCGCTTAAAGTCCTTGCGGCCGCCGATCAATCGGAACTCGGCATGGATGCCGTGATCGGCATGAATGATAAACTCGTTGTGGTTTCCGCCGATGGCTTAAACACAACCCATTACCGCCTGGACGTTACCGAAGCCGGACTAAGCATCAATGCTTACTTATCATCGACCCGCTGGAATATCCAGGTAAGCGAGGATCCCAAAAGCGGCCAAATGGTGACCAGCGATGGCGTTGGATCTGTGGCCGGTTTCGATTATGGCACGACCATTAAAACCGTGGTCGACAACATCCAGGTACCGGCTGGTGCTACCATGACCGTTGTTGACGGAAATGGCGCCTATGTGCCGTTTACCATGTTGAATTTCGATACGGTCTATGTGAGCGTTACGGTAAATCCCGAAATATTCTTAGATGTGGTGGCAGAGGACGGTATAACCCGCATCGTCTATCAATTGCAGCCCAACACATCTGCCAACGATGCCTTTATACTCTCCGATATGTACACGGTTTCACAACTTGAAAACCTGATCAGCCTCGTTCCGCGTGGCACCAATTTCCAGGCCTTCCTCTCCAATATCATCCCCTCATTAGGAGCCACCTTGAAACTGGTCGATAAGATGGGATTTGAGCGACTGCAAGGCAATATCCGGGAAGACGACAAGGTGGTGGTAACCTCAGCAAACGGCCTGACCACCAGGATCTATTTTATCGCCTTCCTGCCAACAACATCGATCCCGATCGTGGGAATACCACCCTATGTTCTGTCGGATGCCTACTCTGTTGACCAGGTGAACTCTAAGATCAGTGCCGGCATTGCCACACTGACAGCCCAAACCCTGCTTAGCGAGTTTCTATCTTATATTACGCCCAGCATGGGTGCTACCGTAACTATTATCGATAAAAACGGAAACGAAAAGAGCACCGGCGATTTGGATGACGGAGACAAGCTGAAGGTGATCTCAGCCGATGGAAAGCTGTCGGTAATGTACAGCCTTGACCTGGATCTCACGGCTGTGGATAAAATCACAACGGGCCGCTCCATCGGGATATGGCCGAACCCTGTCAACGGAATACTGAATGTCGGCGGACTGAAAGCAGGTGACCGCATCCGGATCTACAGCGCATCCGGATCCTTAATCAGCGAACAGATCACACAGGGCAATATTCAGAGAATATCAACCGATCAACTCCCATTGGGATTGTTTATGATCGAAGTGAGCAATCACAAAGAGATCATTGGACGATATAAGGCTATACGGAGATAGCAGTAAATAAATTTTGATTGAAGGTAAGAGGTTTTTCTTCGGAAAAGCCTCTTATCTCTTTTTATCCATACACGAATAACGACCATGTGCCTGTCGTTTGCAGAAACCAGTTAATCGCTCTTTAATTTGCTATAGACGACAAGATCCGTATATATATGGCCGGTCAACAGCTCTCCGTCACGCTCGATACCTTCGAACAGAAATCCCAATCTCTTTGGTATGGCGATGCTCGCTGCATTTTCAACGGCGCATTTGATTTGCACCCGGTTTAGCTGTAATTCATGAAAAGCAAAATGGCACAGCTTTTCTACCGTCCGGGTTATGATCCCCTGTTTCTGAAACGATTGCGACAGCCAATAGCCGATTTCCGTCTTTCGGTTTTGCCAATCAGTTCCCTTAAAACCAATCAGGCCGGCAAACATATCCTTTTTCCGGATGGTAAAAAGATATTCAAACCGGTCTTTGGGGGCATTTACGACCGAATCGACAAATGTTTCGGTATCGGTCAACTCTTTCGTGTGCTCAACAAACGGCAACCATCGTCCCAAATAGGCTCGCTGGCTATCAATCGTTTTGAAAATATCTATGGCATCTTCCTCTGCCAATTGCCTTAAAACAGTCTCTGCGTCAATTCTTAAAATCATATTTCAAACATTATCTTTTCTATAAATATGGAACCTCCTTCGGAGGTTTAAATCACCAAATCAATTGATAACCACCATCCACATTCTAATCTCCAATCTCCATGAATCCCCATTCAATCTCAATAATTCGCCATAAATTCCTACCTCTTCTATAAATATGGAACCTCCTTCGGAGGTTTTAATCCCCACCGACTCTCCTCCTCACCTCCTCCACCGCTCGCCTTAATGCCTTCAGCTCGCGGGCAACATCTTCGGAACCGATCGAAACGGGCACCTCCGAAGCGATGAAGTGCACAAACTTCCAAACTTCCCGTATCTCGGTGAGTGGCAGATGAAAAGGGCTGTACTCCGCATTCAGGGAGATCATCCGCAGACTCCCCTTCTCCTCCGGATCATTCACCACCTTTTTGAATACAACGCCTTCATTCAGCGTTAAAATAATATAGAGCTCTCCATCTTTGATGCTGCTCAAATCCTGCACAAACGCCCCGGTTACCCAACTGCCATCGGGAATCGGCAGCATCGAATCGCCCGATACCTGAAACGTCCGGTACTTTTTCTCGGGTGAAAGAAAAGGAAGCTGAAACACCGGCAGCCCCGAAATATACTCCGGATCAAAATAACCGGTGGTGTACCCGGCTTTCGCTTTAATAGATACCAGCTCAATATTCTCCCGGTTATGGCTGTCGACCGTCGTTGTGAGCACCCGCAATTCATTGCCCTTGACAAATACATCGGAACCATGTTCTACCAGATAGAGCTGACTCTCACGCAACCTCGACAAATCGATCCGCAACAGCGTGTCAACCGACAAGTGAAAATGGTCGGAAAGGGCAATCAGTGTCTGTACCGGCGGAATCACCGAGCCATTCTCATAGTTATTCACCCCGGACCGGTTGATTCCCAACAGCTCCGCCAGTCCGCTTTGCGTCAGGCGCCTCCTTTTTCGTAAAAATTTGATGTTCGATGACAAGTACATGTGGTTATTTTTAAATACGTGACTAATCTGTAACCACAAAAAAGGATTAACAGATAGTCAAAAATAACCTAATTATTTGAATGATACAATAGAAAGGGGGAACAAATCATGCCTGCCATAACTTCAATTTCTGCTATTTTATTAATTTTTAAAAAAATACGAATAAAAATAGATTCCGATACAATCAAACCGACGAAGATTTATTTCAAATGCTGTAGCCGGCGGGTTGGCTGTCAGCTCATTTCCCTTCTCCTCCTGCAGATCACAACCATCGATCCCGGATGATCATGCCGATATTGAATCAAAACTTGTACGGCTCGATGAGATATGTAACCAGCCGGTGGCGAACAGGAAGCCAGTATGCGTAACTTCCGCTGGCTGATTGCTACCGATGCCCTGGAGATTGTGCAACCGGAT
Organism: uncultured Mariniphaga sp.; assembly: GCA_964540165.1. Lineage (GTDB taxonomy): Bacteria > Bacteroidota > Bacteroidia > Bacteroidales > Prolixibacteraceae > Mariniphaga. Next base: position 5,346 of record CAZILU010000086.1, on the reverse strand, counting down.
ATGTTCTATTTTGGCGGAATGATACGCTCCATGAAAGTGGCACTGATGGCCCATGCATTTGGCAAGTTGTGCACGCCTCATATATCGGGCGGATTAGGGTATCTATATTGACCCGGATTTTATCAAAAAACATGAGGTGGTAAAAGGTTAAGTTGCTTCAACGATAAAAAATACTGTTTAACGATATTATATTTTGTCGGTTTCAAAAAAATGACTACTTTATAACCGTAAATATTGATTAATAAATAGTCATAATTAAAATGTTTTTTAAGTTGTACAATGAAAATCAGCAAAACAGAGAAGTGAATCACATTGCGGGGAAACGGCCGGAGCTCCGAAACGGGAGAAGCAGTCCGGCCGGCCAACCGTTCGAAGCAGCGTTGCGGGGTATGAACCCCCAAAAGAGATACTCGACAGGTGCGATATTAAAATCTCTAATGACAGAGTGGCATGTCGGGATGTGAAACAAAAAAAAGATACCCAACCGGAGGAGAGAGAGATATGCAATTTGAGAACCGGACGATCGTACATATGGACTTAGACACCTTTTTCGTGTCGGTAGAGCGCTTGCTGAACGCCTCGCTCAACAACAAGCCGGTGATTATCGGCAGCCTGTCGGACCGCGGCGTGGTGGCCAGCTGCAGCTATGAGGCGCGGCAGTTCGGTGTTCACTCGGCCATGCCGATGCGGATGGCGCTGAGCCTCTGCCGCGATGCTACGGTGATCCGGGGCGATATGGACCGCTACAGCACCTACTCACGGCTGGTGACCGACGTCATTGCCGGGAAGGCCCCGCTCTACGAAAAAGCCTCCATCGATGAGCACTACCTCGATATCACCGGCATCGACCGCTTCTGGGGTGCGCAGAAGTGGACGCACGAGCTGCGGGAGACCATCATCCGCGAAACGGGACTACCCATTTCGTACGGACTGTCGGTCAACAAAACGGTGTCGAAGATCGCTACCGGCGAGGCAAAGCCCAACGGTGAGAAGGAGGTGGCCCAGGCGATGGTGAAGCCCTTCCTCAACCCGCTGCCCATCCGTAAGATCCCGATGATCGGTCCTAAGACCTGCCAGTTGCTGCAGTCGATGGGCGTGCTGACCATCGAAACGCTCAGCGCCATCCCGGCAGAGATGCTGGAGAGCGTGCTGGGAAAGAACGGCATCGAGATCTGGCGGCGGGCTAACGGCATCGATCTCAGTCCCGTAGTGCCCTACTCCGAGGAGAAATCGATCAGCTCGGAGCGCACCTTCGAGACGGACACCATCGATGTGCAGATGCTCGACCAGCTGATCATCGCCATGACCGAGAAGCTCTGCTTCAAGCTGCGGAAGAAGGAGAAGCTGGCATCGGTGGTGACGGTGAAGGTGCGCTATGCCAACTACGACACACACACCCTGCAGCAGAAGGTGGCCTATACGGCTTTCGACCATACGCTGATCGCCACGGCCCGCGAGCTCTTCCGGCGCCTCTACCAGCGCCGCATGCTGGTGCGGCTGGTGGGAGTTAAGCTCGGGGGACTGGTACACGGGGCGCAGCAGCTGAACCTGTTCGATAACAACGAGAAGCAGGTGAAGCTCTGCCTGTCGATGGATAAGATACGGCGCCGCTACGGAGTGGATGCCATCCGGAGGGGATACATCCTGCAGAAACCGGAAATCCCATGATCTCCACACCTGAAGGATATAATCCCTCCGGTATGCCAATGACAGATTCTTATAAATAGGTTATAATGAGAAGCAGGGCAAAATCGCATCGCGGTGTTATTTCGAATCCCGGTATTCCGGGTGAGAAATCTGCCACATTGCAGAGAGATTTCTCCTCGGATACTCGTCGAAATGACAGCTGCCCGAAGGTCGAAATAACAGCTGCCCGAAGGTCGAAATGACAGCTGCCGGTTTTGTCATCACCTCACTATGCCCAATAAACAATTGGGTGCGAACCCGGAAAGACAACCGGCATATCGCCCTTCTCTTCACTTTTAACTTTTTACTTTTCACTTTTGCCTTTTACCTTTTACCTTGATTATGTATTGGAACGTACACTCCTATTTTAGCCTGCGCTACGGAACGATGAAGATCGACGAGCTGCTGGCGGTGGCTGCCCGGAACGGTGCGGAGGTGCTGGCGCTGACCGATATCAACACCACGATGGGCATCCCGGAGTTTGTCCGGAAAGCCGCTGCCACCGGCATCAGGCCGATCGCCGGCGTGGAGGTGCGCAACGGCGATGAGCTGCTCTTCACGGGACTGGCAAGGAACAACGCGGGATTCCGGGAGCTGAACGACTTCCTCTCCTGGCATAACCTCAACCGGCGACCGTATGCCATCGACGGATGGCCCTTCAACGATGTGGTGGTGGTCTATCCGCCGGGCAGCAAAAAGCCGCGCGAGCTGAAGGAGCATGAGTTCACGGGCATCAAACCATCGCAGGTGAATAGCCTTTTTACCTCTGAATACCGCCGGTATCCCGATAAGCTGCTGGTGTGGCAGCCGGTCACCTTCGGCGATCCGGCGGGCTGGTTCCTTCACAAAAGCCTGCGGGCCATCGCACATAACACGCTCATCAGCAAGCTACTGCCCGGACAGTTCGCTCCCAAAAACGAGGTGATGATACCGGTGTCGCAGCTGGTAAAGGCGTTTGAGCCCTATCCGGAGATCGTGAGAAACACGGAACGGGTGCTGGCGGAATGCTCCATCGGCTTCGACTTCACCTCCATCAAAAACCTCAAGCACTTCAGCCAGTCGGGCTACGACGACCGGCTGCTGTTAGAGAAGCTGGCCTTAGACGGGATGGTGTACCGCTACGGGAAGAACAATCCGGTTGCCCGCGAGCGGGTGCAGCACGAGCTTCAGATCATCGACAAGCTGGGCTTCTCGGCTTACTTCCTCATCGCCTGGGATATCATCCGCTACAGCATGTCGCGCGGCTTCTACCACGTGGGCCGGGGCAGCGGTGCCAACAGCGTGGTGGCTTACTGCCTGCGGATCACCGACGTGGATCCCATCCGCCTGAACCTCTACTTCGAGCGCTTCCTGAACCCCAAACGTACCAGTCCCCCCGACTTCGATATCGACTACTCATGGCGCGACCGCGACGAGGTGCAGGACTATATCTTCAAGCGCTACGGCCGCGACCATACGGCGCTGTTAGGGGCCACCTCCACCTTCCAGCGCCGCTCGGTGGTGCGGGAGCTGGGCAAGGTGTTCGGCCTTCCCAAGGAGGAGATCGACCTGCTGGTGCACGATCCGGGTAACGACTACAACAAGCACCGGGTCACGGAACTGATCACCACCCTCAGCGGACAGATGCACGACTTCCCCAACCTGCGCACCATCCACGCGGGGGGCATCCTTATCTCGGAGGAGCCCATCACCTGCTATACGGCACTCGACCTGCCGCCGAAGGGCTTTCCCACCACCCACTGGGATATGTACGTGGCGGAGGAGATGGGGTTTGAGAAGCTCGATATCCTCAGCCAGCGGGGCATCGGCCATATCAAAGAGGCGGTGGAGATCATCCGTGAGAACCGCGATGAGGAGGTCGATGTGCACCGCGTTACCCGCTTTTTTGAGGACGAGAAGGTGCAGCAGCAGCTGCGCACCGGCGAAACGAACGGCTGCTTCTACATCGAGAGCCCGGCGATGCGGGGCCTCCTGAAGAAACTGAGGTGCAGCGACTACATCACGCTGGTAGCAGCCAGCTCGATCATACGGCCGGGGGTCGCCAAGTCGGGCATGATGAAGGAGTACATCCGTCGCTTCCACCACCCCAACGATTTTGAATACATCCATCCCGTGATGAAGGAGCAGCTGGCGGAGACCTACGGGGTGATGGTCTACCAGGAGGATGTGATCAAGGTGGCTCACCACTTCGCCGGTCTCGACCTGGCGGAGGCCGATGTGCTGCGGCGGGCGATGTCGGGGAAGTACCGGTCGCTGACGGAGTTCAGCCGCATCGAGGAGAGGTACTACGCCAACTGCCGGGCGAAGGGGTACCCCGAGGTCATCGCCCGCGAGGTGTGGCGCCAGATCGAGTCGTTCGCCGGCTACTCTTTCTCGAAAGCACACTCGGCATCGTACGCCGTGGAGAGCTTCCAGAGCCTCTTCCTGAAGGCGCACTACCCCCTGGAGTTCCAGGTGGCGGTGATCAATAACTTCGGCGGCTTCTACCCCACCTGGGTCTATGTGAATGAGGCCCGCCGGCAGGGAGGCACGATCGAACGGCCCTGCGTGAACCACAGCCATAAGGAGACACGCATCAGCGGGAAGACCATCTACCTGGGGTTCATCCATGTGCAGAACCTGGAGGATACCTCCATCAACCTGATCGTCAGCGAACGCAACTGCCACGGCCCCTACCGGTCGCTGGCCGACTTCACGGAGCGGGTGCCGGTGGGCCGCGAGCAGCTGGTGCTGCTGATACGCCTCGGTGCTCTCCGTTTTACCGGAGTGGCTAAGTCGAACCTCCTCTGGGAGGCGCACCTCCTGCTCAAAAAGCCGGCCCGGGCATCCTCGGCCCCTGCCCTCTTCCAGACAGATCCCAAAAAGTTCAGACTGCCTGAACTGCAACACGAACGGATCAGCGATGCTTACGATGAGATCGAACTGCTGGGATTCCCGGTGAGCGTCGATGCGTTCGAGATGCTGCAGACGACCTTCCGGGGAGAGATCATGGCGCGGGAGATGCCGGAACGCATGGGCAGAAAGGTGCGGATGGTGGGCCGGCTGGTGACCGTCAAGTATGTCTATACGGTGAAAAAAGAGATCATGCACTTCGGGACGTTCCTCGATGCTACCGGCGAGTTCTTCGATACCGTCCACTTCCCTGCATCCCTCAAAAACTACCCCTTCCGGGGCGACGGGATCTACCTCCTGCTGGGAAAGCTGGTCGAAGAGTTCGGGTTCCCCTCCCTGGAGGTGGAGAAGATGGCCAAACTGCCCTACAAACCCAATGCGGGAACATAACCTTTCCTGAACAAGAAGGTATTTTTTTTTCAGATTTGTGATATTTATTTAAAAAATTTATCCTTATCCCAATTTTGAGGATTATCTAAAATATAATTTCTGATTCGTTGAAATGATGTATCATCACGTATGATGTGATCATAAAAACGGGATTGCCAGGCAAATTCCAATCCCAATCGATGTGCATGTTTTGTAACCGCCGATTTATAGGAACGAACAATGGCAGACAATGAACCCGGTTTTGGGGAAATATCTGCCATGATTTGGTTTTTACCGGTGGATTGTGGCGACGGCGTGGATTGTGGCGACCGTAGAGACGTTGCATGCAACGTCTCTACAACCCCCGATCCAACATCGTTGCAATTCGCACGGTCGTCA
>CAZILU010000085.1:5263-14247 GCA_964540165.1 uncultured Mariniphaga sp. | reverse complement strand
GCCATGGTGGCAACTACCGGTTCGGGAGGTATTGGCGGCATTTTTGCTCCGACACTTTTTATGGGCGCTATGGCGGGATATTTCTTCGCTGTGGGAGTCTCTTCCGTAACGACGATACACCTTCCCGGAGATAACTTTGCCCTGGCGGGGATGGCCGGTATGATGGCAGCCGTAATGCATGCACCGCTGACTGCCATCTTTCTTGCTGCGGAGATGACGGGGGGCTATGGCCTGCTCATCCCGCTGATCATCACATCTACAGTGGCTTACGTGACGATTATCGGGGTAGAGCCCTATTCTGTTTATACCAAGCAGCTGGCGCAGAAGGGTATATTGTTAACTCATCATAAAGATAAAACGGTGTTGCGGATGATGAAAGTACGGAATCTGATTGAAACCGACTTTGAGGTTCTGTCACCCGATGCCCGGTTGAGAGATTTGGTAAAAGCGATCTCCCAATCGCATCGCAATCTCTATCCGGTGGTCGATGACCAGGGGGTGCTGAAGGGAATGGTGAAGCTCTCCGATGTGAGAGCGCTGATTTTTGAACATGCCCTCTACGATAAGGTCATGGTGAAGGATCTGATGTATATGCCGGAGTTTTTTATCTCCCCCGATGACACCATGGAGACGGTGGTGGAGAAGTTTGAGAGTTCGGGACGGTATAATCTGGCGGTGATCGATGAGGGTCAGTACCTGGGGTTTATCTCCCGGGCGGTGGCTTTCTCCAAATACCGCAAAACGGTGCAGGATTTTTCCCATGAGTAGGTAAATTGAATGAAACCTCTTTTGGTGTGTAATCGGTGGTAATTTATTATCTTCGGGGAAATAAAGCACTTACCATGACAATCAACAGACGATCCTTTCTTTCAAAAGCTGCATTTGGAACAGCCGGATTTACGCTTTGGAATTTCAGTAATCCGGTTTTTGGCGTTGGTATTGGTTCTGGTCCGGTGGTGATCTCTACCTGGAAACATGGCTTGCCGGCTAATATTGTCGCCTGGGAGATCCTGTCTGCCGGCGGTTATGCACTTGATGCTGTGGAGGCTGGTGTCCGTGTGGCTGAGGCCGATCCCGAAGTAATGTCTGTCGGTTATGGCAGTCTGCCCGATGCCAATGGATGTCTGACCTTAGATGCCTCTGTCATGGATGAGCTGGGGCGGGCGGGGAGCGTGGCTTTTCTGCAGCACATTAAGCACCCCGTCTCTGTGGCACGAAAGGTGATGGAGCAAACTCCCCACGTGATGCTGGCGGGAAAGGGCGCTTTGCGCTTCGCTTTAGACAATGGATTTAAAAGGGAAAAACTTCATACCCAAAAGTCAAGAAGAGCCTGGAAAAAGTGGAAAAGGGAGGTGGGTACATTTTCTGCGGAGGTGAATATTGAAAACCGGTTGATGGAGAACCACGATACCATTGGCATGCTGGCGCTCGACCGGGAGGGCCGGTTGTGTGGTGCCTGCACGACCAGCGGACTGGCATATAAGATGCACGGACGGGTAGGAGATTCGCCCATTATTGGCGCCGGACTATATGTTGACGGGGCAGTGGGTGGCGCTGCTGCCACTGGAACGGGTGAGCTGGTAATGCGAACCCTGGGGTCATTCCTGGTGGTGGAAGGGATGCGAAAGGGGCTTTCCCCATTGGATGCCTGTAATGAGGCGATCCTGCGCATCACAAAGAAAATACCCGATTATGAAAAGCATCAGGTAGGATTTATAGCGCTGAACAGAGAGGGAGAGTCCGGTGCTGCCTGTCTGCAACCGGGATTTGAGTATGCCCTCCAAACCGAAACGTTTAAGGGCATGAAAACCGCTGACTCGTGGTTCAAGTATTTGTAAGGGTAACGATTCTGACGATTAAAATAAATGTCAGGCACTATTTGGCGTAGTCAAAGCGCGGAAACCGGTTGGGTGCTGTGTCGTGTAACATCTGCATAACCACCTCTACAATATGTTCAACATGTGGCTTTGAAAAATACTCTCCGTCGATTCCATAAGCAGGCCGGTGTTCACGGGCCGGAAGGGTTCTCGGGGCGGTGTCCAGATAGTCAAAGGCTCTCTGCTCTTCCAGCACTTTTTGCATCATGTAGGCCGTAGCACCACCGGGAACATCTTCATCAATAAAAAGAATTTTACCGGTCTTTTTTACCGATCGGGCAATGGTATGGTTGATGTCGAAGGGCAGCAAGGTGCGTACATCGATGACTTCGGCAAAGATGTTGTATTTTTCAAGTAAAATGGCTGCTTTTTCTGCATGATGAACATTCCATGCATAGGATACAAACGTGATATCGGCTCCTTCGCGCACGATTTCCGGCACGCCTAAGGGAACGGTAAAGGTTCCGATATTTTCCGGAAGACGCTCTTTTACATTATACCCTTTTAGCGGTTCAATGACCAGTGCCGGTTCCCCGGCCTCCATCAGGGTGTTATACATCCCGGCGGCTTCCGTCATATTTCGCGGTACGCAGAGGTGCATCCCACGCAAGGAGCCCAGTAGCATCTGCATGGGAGAACCGGCATGCCACATTCCCTGCAACTGATGGCCGCGGGTACGCACGATTACCGGCGCCGCTTGTTTGCCCCGGGTGCGGTAGTGCATACTGGCCAGGTCGTCGCTCAGCGTTGAGTGGGCATAGATCAGGTAGTCGAGATACTGGATCTCGGCAATCGGCCGAAATCCTCGCAGCGCCAACCCAATGCCCTGACCGATGATGGTTGCTTCCCTGATTCCGGCATCCGAAACCCGGTGCTCACCATAACGCTCCTGCATCCCTTTCATTCCCTGGTTTACATCGCCCAGCCTGCCGGTATCCTGTCCAAATGTAACCAGCGTTGGGTATTTGCTGAATAGAATATCGAAGTTGCGACTCAGGATCTCTGAACCATTAACCTCCGTATTTTCGACTCCATATCGGACAGGTACGTGTCTTACCTGATGTACCGATGCTTTTCCATCGCGATAGAGCTGCCGGCTGTAAAACTCTCCACTGCGCTTCTCGTAATCAGCGATCCATTGCTTCAACGCCTGTTGTCTTTCCAATAATTGGTTGCTTAGCGCTAATTCATAGAAGACTCTTTTGGCAAAGCTGAGGTATTTTCGCCGGGTAGGAAAGATGCGGCGGGATATCTCTTCCAAATCTCCGGTTTTACGGATCGTGCCAAGAGTGTCGATCTCAATTTTTTCGATGATTGAATGCAGCGCCTGTACCTCTTTTTCAAAGGCGCCGGAAAAGTGCTTCCATGCATTCTGCCTGGCCTCTCGAACCCTGACTGCTGCCCTGTTTTCAATGAGCGTTAGGGTCTCAATATCTGCATTGCCACGCTCCAATAACCATTGACGAAACTGGTTCAGTCCGTCATACTGCTGCTCCCATGCCAGTCGTTTACTGCTTTTATACCGTTCATGTGAACCCGATGTGGAGTGCCCCAACGGTTGCGTCAACTCCCGGATGTGAAAAAGAACCGGAACCTGGTCGGTACGGCATCTGGCAACACCCTCAGCAAATGTTTGTACCAACGCCGGGTAATCCCATCCGTTGCAGGTATATATTTCAATGCCTTTTTTTCTTTTATCCCTCTGGAATCCCTTCAGCGCTTCTGAAATGCTTGCTTTGGCTGTTTGAAGCTCCACCGGAACACTGATGCCGTAACCATCGTCGTAAACCGTAACAGCCATCGGTACCTGCAAAACGGCTGCGGCATTGATGGTCTCAAAAAAGAGCCCTTCCGAAGTGCTGGCATCGCCGATGGTCCCAAATGCCACCTCGCGCCCGGTGACATTGTTTCTAAGCTGATTTTTCATCTCCGGATGTTCCCGGACAATTTTTGAAGCCTGCGCAAGACCTAATAACCGGGGCATTTGACCTCCCGTTGAGGAGATGTCGGCTGCCGAGTTGAATCGCTCTGCCAGATTGGTTATCTCCCCATTGGCATCAAGATTGGCGGTGGTGAAGTGGTTGTTGAAGTTCCGGCCTCCGGTCGATGGATTTTTCTTTTCATCCGTTTCACCATAGATCATGGCAAAAAACTCTTCAGGCTGCATCAGCCCAAGAGCCAACATCAGGGTCTGGTCGCGGTAATACCCCGATCGCCAGTCACCTTTTTGAAACGTCTTTGCCAAGGCCAACTGCACCAGTTCCTTGCCATCGCCAAAAATGCCAAAATGAGCCCGACCGTTGTGTACCTCACGACGGCCGGCAATGCTTAACTGCCTGCTTAAATTTGCCAGATAATAGTCGTGTAAGGTTTCATCAATGGTTTGCCGATCAGCGGTTGAAATCTCCGGTTTTTCTAAATACATAAAAAGTAATTTTCAGATCTTTTAATCGATTACCTGATAAAATAACGTTTCGATGTTCGATTTGTTTATTTTGGGGAAGAATTATTGTCAGCAGGAATTGATGGGTAAACTTATTTTTTGGATCGAATGATAACAGCCTGATTCCGATTTGGAAATTGGTTGGAAATAAGCCGTGGCTGCAGCAAAATGGATGGTTGCCAATGGTAACCGGTTTGTCTTTCTGGAAATCCTGTTGTTTTTTCATCAGGATTTGCTTGTGGTTGGATGGGGCGTTGTACCATGGTTTACCGGTGGTTGGTTGATTGATTCGTGTTTTGGGAATGGATTGATCTGTTTTAGTCATTTTTCGGTGGATCGAATCGACCAAAAAAGGAGATGGGTTGCCGGTTGGTGCTGTTTACATTGAGTGCTACGTTATCGCTTCCGCTGAATTGAAAAGTATACCGGAGCTGATCCATTCCGTTTTTCACCGAAATTTTCAGCAGGTAACCCTTTTTTGTTTGCTCCAGTTCATAGTTCTCCATACGTTGTTTGAAGTCGAGCGCCGAATTTCTGCTGCCATAGTCGGCATGGTATGCCACCCCAAAATAGGGGAGGTAGGAGTTAATGGTATCTCCCTGGATGGTTACATCGTAGGTAGCATTCAACGCGATGCTTCCTCCGCTGACGGGGATGGCGTGGGATGCAGTAAAAAGAAAATTACGTTTTTCAACCGACGTTATCAGGTCGGCCATTGCTTGTTCTTGTTGACGTGATTTTTCTGATTCAGACAGACCTGTCTGATGAACAGGTGAGCAGGAGAGGAGCCAAAGCACCGGGGCGAAAAAAAACCATACCTGTTTCATGGCATTTATTTTTTTATTGTTACAATTAAACTATTTTCGTTTTCATTTTCCAAAATATCCGAAGTGGATATACAAAAATTGTTCCGACCCGTTGTACGGAAATAAATGAAACTGGTTATGACAAAAAAATACATTGGAGCCCATGTAAGCGCGGCTGGTGGCGTGGAGAATGCCCCGCTGAATGCGCATCAGATCGGGGCAACGGCATTTGCCTTTTTTACGAAGAACCAGCGGCAATGGAAAGCGCCGGCGCTTACGGAGGAGAGCATCCGGAAATTTAAAGAGAACTGTATCAGACATGGTTTTGAGCCCTGGCAAATATTGCCACACGACAGCTACCTGATCAATTTGGGGCACCCGGAAACAGAGGCATTGCAAAAATCGCGCGATGCGTTTTTGGATGAGATGCAACGTTGTGAGCTGTTGGGATTAGACCGGCTCAATTTTCATCCGGGAAGCCATTTGAACCAGATCAGCGAAGAGGCGTGTCTGGCACGCATTGCAGAATCGATCAATCTGGCGCTGGAAAAGACCCGTGGGGTTACGGCTGTGATTGAGAATACTGCCGGACAGGGTACCAACCTGGGATTTGCATTTTACCAGATCAGGCAGATCATTGATCAGGTAAGCGACAAGAGCAGGGTAGGGGTTTGCATCGATACCTGCCATGCCTATTCGGCTGGTTATGATCTGAAAACAGCAGCTGGTTGTAACCAGGTGTTTAACGAGTTTGGGGAGGTGATTGGATTTCAATACCTGAAGGGCATGCATCTGAATGACTCAAAGAAAGAACACGGTTCCCGCGTTGATCGCCACAACAGTCTGGGCCAGGGTACCCTTGGTATGGAGGTGTTTGAATGTATTATGAACGATGACCGGTTTAACGGAATTCCGCTGATATTGGAGACTCCGGATGAAAAATTGTGGCCGGAAGAGATTTCACGACTAAAACGCATGCAGCTATGAATGATATAGTTTACCTGAACGGGGTATACATTTCCAAGCAGGAGGCTTCACTGTCGCCCGACGATCGCGGATTTATCTTTGCCGATGGTGTTTATGAAGTGATTAAGTATTACAACGGTAATCCTTTTAGGTATGAAGATCACTGTGTCCGTCTGGAACGGAGCCTGCGGGAGATTCAGATCGAATTTGACCGGATCGGCGATCTGGAGGGGATCTTTGAACACTTGTTGGTCCGTAATGGATTAAAAGATACTCATGCCGGTGTCTATCTGCAGATTACCCGTGGTGTGAATCAGCGTGTTCACCATTTTCCGGCAGAAATCACTCCGACCATTTATGCTTTTGCCTTTTCTTTTCCATCATGGAAGGAGAATTTGCAAAAGGGAATCCGGGTGATTACCCGCGAAGATATCCGGTGGATGCGTTGTGATATTAAATCAATCGCGCTTCTTCCTAACACGATGCTTTACAACCAGGCGGTGACATCCGGGGCCGGGGAGTGTATCTTATTGCGAAACGGGATCGTTACCGAGGCAACCCACTCCAGCGTGCTTGGCGTAAAAAATGGCACGGTGATCACACATCCCCTGAGCCATCTGATCTTGCCGGGCATCACGCGGAAGGTAATTTTAATGTTATGTGCCCAATATGGGATTTCATTTGAAGAGCGGCCATTGACGGAAAAGGAGCTGTTTGACGTTGATGAGTTGATCATTGCCGGCACGGGGAGTGAGATTACCCCGGTCGTGCAGGTCAATGACCGGGCCATTGAAAACGGGATGGTGGGAGAGGTTACCCGATTGCTCCAAAAGAAATTCTTTGAACTGACCGATCCTACAGTATTGGATTGACACAAAAAAAGCACCCTGCTTTTTGCTGCAAGGTGCTTTGCTGTATGATTTCGAAGAAAAACTATTTTAACAACTCTGTAACCTGTTTATATACATTGGCTCCGTTGAATCCCAGTTTTTCGTCAAGTATTTTATAGGGAGCAGAAAACCCAAAGGTTTCGAGTCCCCAGGTTTTTCCGTTTTCGCCTACCAGTCCGGCCAGGGTAACCGGAAGTCCTGCGGTCAGTCCAAAGCGTGGAACACCGGCGGGCAGTACACTTTCCTGATACTCTTTTGGTTGATTTCTGAACAGCCCTTCCGAGGGTGCCGATACTACCTGCACCTTCAGGCCCTCTTTTTCGGTGAGCAGTTTTGCTCCTTCCACGAGGGTTGCAACTTCTGATCCGCTGGCTACCAGCACAACATCGGGTTTGCCGGCAGGTTTCAACACCACATAGGCCCCTTTTTCTGCCTGCAGTGCCGACTCGTATGCACTGCCGGAAACGGGCAGGTTTTCAACGTTCTGGCGTGAAAGGATCAGTGCGGTGGGTGTTTTGATATTTTCAATCGCCATTTTCCATGCCACGGTTGTTTCATTTCCATCGGCCGGACGAAGCACGAGCATGCTGTTCTGATGGCTGTGGTTTTTCAGTTTTTCCATGAGGCGCAGCTGGGCTTCCTGTTCTACCGGCTGGTGAGTAGGGCCGTCTTCTCCTACACGGAAAGCATCGTGAGTCCAGACATACTTGACGGGAAGTTCCATCAGGGCAGCCAGTCGCACGGCCGGTTTCATATAGTCGGAAAATACAAAAAAGGTTCCGCAAACCGGAATGACACCTCCGTGAAGGGCCAGTCCGTTGGCCAGGCAAGCCATGGTTAACTCGCTGACGCCAACCTGCAGGAAGGAACCACTGAAGTCATCTCTTTTAAAGGCAATGGTTTTTTTCAGGAACCCGTCGGTTTTGTCGGAGTTGGAGAGGTCGGCCGAAGCAACAACCAGATTTTCAACCTTTCCTGCCATAGCGGCCAACACAGCGCCTGAGGCACCGCGGGTGGGTACGTTGGCTTTCTGTTCAATGGCAGCGAAATCAAACTCCGGTGTTGAATGGCTGAAAAACCTTTTCCAGCGGGCTGCCTGTTCCGGATTGGCTGCTTCCCATTTTGCCTGTTCCTCTTTTTTGGTGCGGGCGGCCTTGATCAACGCCTCTTTTCTTTTATCGTACAGTGCCTGTACATCATCGAAAATACGGAATGGATTGGCAGGATCGCCTCCCAGGTTCTCAATGGATTTTGCAAACGATGCACCGGCCTCACCTAACGGCATCCCGTGGGTCGATGTTTTCCGCTCGAAGTTATCACCGGCTTCCGTTACGGCACCTTTACCCATAATGGTTTTGCCAATAATGATCGTCGGTTTTTCGTTCTGTGCATTCGCCTTTTTCAGAGCCTCCCGGATCTGGTCGGGGTCGTTGCCGTTAATAGTCAGTACATTCCATCCCCAGGCTTCGTATTTTTTTGCGGTATCTTCACCGGTTACCTCGTCTGTAGTGGTCGAAAGTTGAATATCGTTGGAGTCGTAAAACATGATCAGGTTTCCCAGTCCAAGGTGCCCGGCGATACGCCCTGCTCCCTGAGAAATCTCCTCCTGGATTCCGCCATCAGAGATAAAAGTATAGATCTTATGAGACATCCATTCGCCAAAGCGGCTGGCTAAGAAACGCTCAGCAATGGCAGCTCCGACAGCCATCGTGTGGCCCTGCCCCAGTGGACCGGAGGTGTTTTCAACCCCACGGTTCACATCCAGTTCCGGGTGCCCCGGTGTAACGCTGCCCCACTGACGGAAATTAGCCAGGTCCTCCATGCTGTAAAATCCGGCTAATGAGAGCACCGAATAGAGCATGGGAGACATATGTCCCGGATCCAGGAAAAACCGGTCGCGGTTTGCCCAGGTCATATCAGACGGATCGTAATTTAAAAATTCAGAATAGAGGATGTGAACAAAGTCGGCACCGCCCATGGCACCCCCCGGGTGTCCCGATTT
>CAZILU010000085.1:0-5163 GCA_964540165.1 uncultured Mariniphaga sp. | reverse complement strand
TTCAGCATGTGATCGATGTTCAGTCCTTCGGAGGCCAGGATGCTCGATATCTGACTAACCATATTTGGAATATTCCGGTTGACAATCAAAATCCTGACGCTTCCGTTTCGTTCCATATATGCATCCGGGAAGTTGACCGAGTTTTTGATGTTTCCATCTTCCAGGAAATCTTTTAACTGGTTGACAGCCATGATGGCACAATTGGTTTCTGATTCCCATGTGGAGGCTCCCAGGTGGGGGATGGGAATCACATTTTTCATCCGGAGAATCTTTTCATTTGGGAAATCAGATACATAACGAGTTACTTTTCCTCTATTTATGGCATCTTCGAGAGCATCCAGATCGACCAGTCCGCCCCGGGCAAAATTGAGAATCCGCACGCCCGGCTTCATCATTCCGAACTTCTCTTTGTTGATGTAGTTTTTTGTTTCCGGCGTAAGTGGTATATTCAGTGTTACGTAATCAGCCTGGCTCAGGATTGATTGGATGCCTTCTACCCACTTAACCTGGTTGCTTAGTTGAAGTGCTTGTTTTACCGACATATAGGGGTCGTAGCCAACAACGTTCATACCTAATGCATTGGCTGCATTGGCTACTAAAACACCGATGGCTCCCAGCCCGATCACAGCCAGTGTCTTTCCTTTAATCTCCTGACCGGCAAAGTTATTCTTACCCTGTTCAATCAGATTGGGAATTTCATCCCCTTTGTCAGCCAGAGAGCGGGACCATGCAATACCTTCGGCAATATCGCGCGAAGCCAGCAAAAGACCGGCAATGACCAGCTCTTTTACTCCGTTGGCATTGGCCCCCGGCGTGTTAAAGACAACAATGCCGCGATCGGTACATTTGTCAACCGGTATGTTGTTAACACCGGCACCGGCGCGGGCAATGGCTTTCAGACTTCCGGGGAGGTCCATCTCATGCATGTTAAAACTCCGGAGGATGATTGCATCCGGATTTTGAAATTCACTGGCAACTTCGTAATTGTCTAATTGAAAGAGACTCAGTCCGTCGGAGTCAATTTTGTTGAGTGTTTTAATCTTAAACATATGGTTGAAAATTTTCGGTTCTGTTTTTTCGTAAATAATTGACAAATATCATGATTTTATCCGGAGCTGATCCTATCAGCCAGGGTTAAGTTTTCAATATAAAATTAACATTAAGAACGATTTGATTGTCAAATGGTTTGTTGGTGCTTCGTGAAATTGGTTCACTGGTGGCGAATAAGATTTTAAATGAATCTCAGTACTTTTTCTTTTCAGAGCCAACAGATGCACGACGGCTTGTCAAAAATAAATCGCACCCTATTTAAATTCTGCCCGGATAAAAACGGGTAGGTGATCTGACGGGAAACGTCCATTTTTGAAGTCGCTTAAAGCGGCATATTTCAGCACAGTAACAGCGCTATTAACGAAAATATAGTCGATGCGCCGGCTGGAGAGATCGGCATTCAGATTAAACCCGGTAAACGTTCCCTCGGGGCCATAGGGTGGTTCGGCGGTCACTTCGTAACTGTCGTTCAGATATTTTTTCAGGAGAACAACCGGCTCCTGATCGGGCGTCAGGTTAAAATCACCGGTTACAAAAACCGGAATATTCCGGTTACGTGTCATTTCCCGAATCTTTTTTTCTATCAGCAATGCTGAATTTTTTCGTGCTTCCACGCCGACATGGTCGAAGTGAGTATTGAACACAAAAAACTGTTTGCCATTAGCAATCTGTTCAAACAGACCCCAGGTAACGATCCGGTTGAGAGCTGCATCCCAGCTTTTTCCGGGTTCTCCGGGCTTTTCAGAAAGCCAGAAAGTATTGTGTTCCAATAGGTTAAAACAGCTTTTCCTGTAGAATAGCGGGGTGAATTCTCCACCCTCTTTTCCATCGTTCCTTCCAACACCAAACCATCCGTAGTCAGGAAGCTGTTGTTGAATGTCTCTGATTTGTCCGATTAAGGCCTCCTGAAGTCCAAAAATATCGGCATCATGGAAGCGCAGAAGCCCGGTTGCCATGTCGATTCGGTTTGGCCAGGCGTTTTCACCATCGCCGGGATTATTAAACCGGATGTTAAAAGAGATAATGTTTATTGGTTGTGCGAACAGGCTTGTCGCAGAGAGAAGCAGTAAAATAACGATTGGATGTTTCATGGTTAAAAATAAAAAAATCCGGCAGGTTATGCCGGATTATCGTCAATTTTTTAATGGTTAAAATCTCTCTCTTTTTGTATAGGTAGTATGGAGCAGGTGGTGCGACAACTCGCCCAATGGTTCGATAAGGAAGTCTTTGTAGAGTTTTTGGACTTCCGGATTATCGTGTGATTTTCGGATGGGCAGGTTGGCATCTTCGGCGTAGATAGCTTCAGCCCGTTTTTTACGGATCTCCGGATTTGTAGGAATTGGTTGTCCGCCGCCGCCCAGACATCCGCCCGGGCACGCCATAATTTCAACAAAGTGGAAATCAGCTTCGCCTGCTTTTATGGAATCCATCACTTTTTTTGCATTAACCAGGCCGTGTGCAACGGCACACTTCAGTTCAACACCATCGAGGAATTTCCACTCTTCGAGTGGATTTTCAATTTTAATGGTTGCTTTTCTGACGCCTTCCATACCTCTGACGGGGGTGATGTTCAGGCCTTCGAAAGGTACCGGTCTGCCGGTGACTAACTCGTATGCCGTGCGGAGGGCTGCTTCCATAACGCCACCGGTGGCTCCGAAGATGACGCCGGCGCCGGTTGAGTCTCCCATTAACCGGTCGTATTTAGCCGGGGTCAGCTTATCAAAATCGAGGCCGGCTTGTTTAATCATGATTGCCAGTTCCCGGGTTGTCAGGACAAAGTCAACATCGCGGTATCCGCTGTCATGCATTTCGGGCCGGTGTGCTTCGTACTTCTTAGCCGTACATGGCATGATCGATACGGAGACAATATTTTCCGGATCGAGGTTCCGGGCTTTTGAGTAATAGGTTTTTACCAGGGCCCCAAACATCTGTTGTGGCGATTTGCAGGTAGAGAGGTTATCCAGGTACTCGGGATAGAGGTGCTCGATGTACTTGATCCACCCGGGTGAGCAGGAGGTGGCCATGGGAAGCCTGGTCTTTTCGTCTTTATCGACCAGCACTTTTTTCAGACGGGTCAGCAGTTCGGTACCCTCTTCCACAATGGTGAGGTCGGCGGTGAAGTCGGTGTCCAAAACCGAGTCAAAACCGAGTCGCTTCAGTGCCGCAACCATTTTCCCGGTGACCCGCTCGCCGGGTTTCATTCCCATCTCTTCTCCCAGGCCAACCCGCACAGCCGGCGCTGTTTGCACCACCACGTGTTTGGTTGGATCAGAAATGGCGGTCCACACCTCCTCGATGTAGTTTCGTTCAACCAGAGCTCCGGTTGGGCAGTGATTAACGCACTGGCCGCAGTTGGTGCAAACCACATCGTTCATCGGTTTGCCAAAGAAAGTGGAAATTTTCATCTTATCACCCTTGTATGCTACCGTTAGCGCATTAACACCCTGCAGCTCAGCACAGGTTCGAACACAACGCTGGCACCGGATGCATTTGCTGTCATCTTTCATGATGGAGGGTGAGAACATGTCGATTGAATAGTTCTTCAGCGGCGCCAGCTCGATGAAGTCCTGCGTCATGATCTTATACTCCGATGCCAGCACCTGCAATTCACAGTTTCCGTTGCGGTAACATTTGGTGCAATCGGCATTGTGTTCGGCTAACAGAAGTTCAATGATGTGCTTTCGTGAATTTCGCACCTTGAGGCTGTTGGTGAGGATCTCCATGCCCTCTTCGCATGGCGTTGCGCAGGCGGCTGAGAGCCTTTTCTGTCCGACCACTTCAACCACGCAAACACGGCAGTTCCCTGCGACACAGAGGTCTTTGTGATAACAGAGGGTGGGTATTTTTATTCCTTCATTTTCAGCTGCTTCCAATATGGTTTTCCCTTTGGTGATCTCTACCGGAAAACCGTTGATGGTAATACTTATTTTTTTGTCCATTGGTCAGATTTTTGATGTTAATAGATCATCTCCTCACGGAAATTTTCAACGATCGATGAGAATGAATTTGCGACCGATTGTCCGAGCCCGCATTTAGCTGTAAGCTGCATGGTTTCGGTAAGCTTCAGCAGTTTATCTAAATAGGATGCCGGTTTTTCTCCTCTTTTCACTGCTTTGATCCCAAGCAACAGCTGTTGGCAACCCACACGACAAGGGGTACACTGTCCGCATGACTCTTCCCGGAAGAATTCGAGGTAGTTGTCTAATACATTGAACATCGAACGTGAGCTGTTGAACAGCATCATCGATCCGCCGGTAGGCAATGAGATACCCACCAGTTTCCCTTCGTACCCAATGGCGGTATCTTTAAATTTTTTGCGGGGAACCAGGAATCCGGAGGCTCCGCCTACCTGAACGGCTTTGGTATCTCCATCTCCAAATTCATAAACGAAATCCTGAAGACTCATACCCAGCTCCAGTTCATAGATGCCCGGCTTTGGGGTATCACCCGAAACGGAGAAGAGTTTGGTTCCGCGGGAATATTGTACTCCCAGGTCGTAAAACTTTTTGGCTCCGTATTTAAATATGGTCCAGGTATGCACCAGGGTCTCTACGTTATTTACGACCGTCGGTTTGTTCATGAACCCTGCCTGTGTGGGGAAAGGCGGTTTGTTCCGGGGTTCACCCCGGCGTCCTTCCATCGATTCCATCAGGGCAGTCTCCTCTCCGCAGATATAAGCTCCGCTACCCATAAAAATTTTTATTTTGAAATCGAGATTGATCTCCTGACAGTAATATTGAAATTCATCAATCGCTTTGTTAAGTTCATCTTCCAGAAATTTATACTCGCCCCGAAGGTAGATAAATCCTTCCGTTGCACCGGTTACGTAACCACATACGGCCATAGCTGTAAGCACTTTGTATGGAACTTTTGACAAAATCTCCCGGTCTTTGAAGGTTCCCGGTTCTCCTTCGTCGGCGTTACAAATGACATATTTTGCCGGAGCTTTGGCCTCGGCCGTAAGTTTCCATTTTAATCCGGTAGGAAAGCCCGCTCCACCCCGGCCTTTTAATTCGGAGCTGATCAGCTCATTGATGATTTCATCCGGCTTCTTTTTTATGGTCGAAGAGAGCACTTTTTCCCAATCATTTTCATTTCTGAAGATGAAGTCGA
>CAZILU010000084.1:1698-14398 GCA_964540165.1 uncultured Mariniphaga sp. | reverse complement strand
TATTATATTTTGTGTGTTATCATCCAAAATATAATTGCCATGATTTCCCACGGTCCACCACAGATCACGCCATGAATTATAACCTTCACGAAACTGTATAGGCAACCATTCCGAATCTTCAATGCTTACTCCACGGCCATTGGCAAAGTCAATATTTCCATGATTAATATTTGCCTTTCTTATTAACAAGGAGGTATTGACTCCTTCTGTTATCCCGGCAACATCATATCTTAACGACCTGTTTCTACCGTTATCGTCAAACACACCGCCAACCTGATCAACCACTGCAGAATCGCCTTCAGTATAATGATGCTCAATGTAGAATGTATACCCTGACGACGCGCCCGAGCCAAATACCGCATTATAATTACTGTTTCTTCTTATGATGGGCTCCGGATCATTTTGTGCCGTTGTAACACTGTCCTCCGGATAATAAACACCATCAATTAACTCTTCCCGGTGATAAAGTTTATCAGCTATATCATAAATTTCAATCTGTTTCGGGCGCTCAGATCCTCCAAGCCTGCCAAGATATCTTTTATAATGTACAGGGCCATAATCAAAAGCAGTTGTAATCACAAATGATTTTCCGGACTCAAGAATCCTGTCGGGCAGAATTATATACTCATGCGTTGAAGTAGACCAGGGGTCATTGCAAAGATCATGAATTGGAGTAGATCTTGCCTGCCAGGGAAGCTGGCCGAATTTAAATTCACCCAAACGAATAGGGGTACTCCCTATATTTGTGAGTTCAAAAAACATCTCATTTGTAGATGTTATCCGCGCTTCAGTAATAACAAGAGATGTAATTACTCCTTCGGGGTAATTACATACAACCTGTGCATGCATCAACCCACTTACAAACAATAAAAAAAGTAAAATTTTGCCTTTCATAATAACTCATTTTTAATAAACAAATAGCACTTACAACTCCAAAACGATTTTTTTGAGCCGGCTTTACCCCCGGCGATAAGGCAAACTAAGACATAAATCCACACGTTATAATACAGAATAGTATCATTCACCTCCTGAATCGTATCAACGCTGATCTTTGTAATCAGTGGGGGTCATGCCGAAGTACTCTTTGAAATAACTGGCAAAATGATTGGGTGCAGAAAACCCTACGACATAGGCAATCTCCGAAACAGTCATGCTTTGCTCCTTGAGAAGCCTGGCCGCCTTTTTTAATCTGATTGAACGGATAAACTGATTCACAGTCTGACCTGTTAAGGCCTTTGTTTTTCTATACAACTGAATCCTGCTGACACCAACTTCTCTGGAGAGCTTCTCCGCATCAAGGTTTTCATTGTCAATATTCTTCTCTATTGAGTCCACCATTTTTTCAATAAACTGCTCATCAAGAGATGCCATCTTCATCTCAGATGGCCGTATCTGAATTTCTTCACGAAATCTCCTTCTTAACAGGCTTCTTGACCGTAGCAGATTATCGACATGGCTCTGTAATAATTTTTTATTGAAAGGTTTTTCCAAATACGCATCGGCCCCTAACTCTATGCCTTTTATTTTATCGCTGACCATGGCCCTGGCCGATAAGAGAATAAAAGGGATATGACTTGTATCGAAATCTGTTTTAACAATCTGACAAAATTGCAATCCGTCTTGCATTGGCATCATCACATCTGAAATAATCAAATCGGGGTATTCCAAACGTGCAATATGTATACCTTCCAGGCCATCTTGTGCTTCCAGGATAATAAAATTATGTTCAAAACAATGACGAATAAATGTCCGTGTATCCATATCATCATCTACGATAAGAAGCTTTGCACGTTTTTCACCAATCTCTTTGATGAGAATATTCTCACTTCCCCCTTCCTGATGTCTGTCAGAAAGATACGAATCCAGTTCCGCAACAGCCTTGTGAATATCAACGGATAATGAGTCAGCCGGAATTTCTTTCTGATCATACTCATTCAAACTTTGTTCCGCTATTTTGGTATAAGGTATTTTTACCAGAAATACGGTTTCAACACCCGGATCAGATGATACTTCAATAGAACCATTATGCGCCTTTACCAAATCTTTAATATAGGCAAGACCAATTCCCGTTCCAGCATGCAACTGGCGATAACTGCCCGAGTCATTGTGATAAAATCGTTCAAATATTTTTTCATAGTCTTCGGGAAGTATCCCTTTTCCGGTATCTGAAACAGAGACACATGCCATTTCGACATCTCCTTCTGTCCTCAATTCAACAGCAATTTTTATACTGCCGTTGCGTGGCACATTCCGGATTGCATTGGAAAGTAAATTGAAGATTATTTTTTCAATTTTATCATGGTCATAACTGAACACCATGGTTTTATTTACTTGTTCAAGCTTTATTAAGATTCCATATTGATTTGTCATGTGTTCAAACAGATCAACGATTTCGCTTATTTGCCCTACAAGATCTCCTGCGGTTGGATTAAATTCAAGCGTGCTCTCTTCGACTTTATAAACTTCAAGAATTTGATTAATCAGGCGCAGAATCCGTGTGGCATTTCTATGAATTATATCATAGTATTTTTTTCGTGTGGAGGTGCTAATGCGGTTTTTTGGTTCTTTTAGCTCCTCCACCGGACCAAGGATCAATCCTAATGGTGTACGAAATTCATGCGAGATGTTTGTAAAAAAGCGCAATCTGGAATATACCAGCTTCTGCATTTTGGTCAGTGCATTATTCAGTTCATCCGATTTATCCTCCAAACTCTCGTTAAGCTGTAGCAGCTTCTTATTATTTGATAAGATTCTGATCTGAAGAAATATGATAAGCCCTAAAGCAATAGAAGCAAGTGAGATAAACAGAGGATGCTTCCACCACGGTACCAGTACCCTGAATTTTATTACTGCAGGGCTGGGGTCAATCTTTAAACCCATGTCACGTGTCCGGACTTCCATTTGGTAATGCCCAGGTTTTAATCCGTTAAAGGTGTGAAAACTTTTATTTGAGAAGGTTGTCCATTCTTCGTTATTCAGCCGCCATGAATACTGGAGATCGTCAAACGAAGTTTCATTAAAGAAATCTCTGCCGCTCCAGAATACATTGGCATCTTCACGTTGATTTACCTGTTTCTGATAACTGACAATATTGGTCTCAGGAGGTGAACGGTCGGGCATATACCTGACTGTTCGAAAATATTCAAATGCTCTGGGGTCGGTTTTTTCCTGAGTTAATCCTCTGCTTACCCAATCGTTTGTTGACATGTTAAACCATATATGACCAGTCTTTCCTTTTAGAATGGATCCACCTTCGGTAACAAACGAAATCATCCCGGGAAAATTAACATTTGTCCATATATTCCCGTCAAAAAGCGAGATTCCCCCATGGGTTATTGCCCATATTCTTGATTCGTTCTCTGCATAAATGTTTATGATATTATTACTTGGCAGGCCGTCCTCCATCGTATAATTCTCCCATGATTCACCATCGAACCGGAAAATTCCGAAGTAGCGGGAGGCTAACCAAAGGTTACCCTGATCATCAGTATCGACATAATCGACATATTCTTCCAACTTTTCCACCCCGGTGAATTTCATCCATGTACCTTCCTGATAGGTCCAAAGTGGTTTACCTCCAATCCATATTCGACCGTCTTTTGACGATCCGATTCCGTATGAGCTTCCAATAATAAGATTCTCATCTTCTGGCAGGTGAGTCCAATGCAAACGACCATCCGCAGAAGTCTGAAACTTGATTATACCTCCCCGTTGCCCCCTGGCAGGCTGAATATCAACGCTGCAGCCAAACCAAAGTGACCCGTCAACTGATTCATAACAGCCCCGGTAGTCTATACCCCATGACAGCTCGGGATGCATAATCATTACCCACTTATCATTTTTTAAGTATGCCGTTGCAGCCGTTTGTTTGTGGCTCCCCAGTACCCATACCTGTCCGGTAGAAGTTATAAAGATTCTGACAGGCGTATCCATTAATCCGTCTTTGGTTCCAAATTCAAACCATTCTCCGTGCCGATTAAGAATTACTTTTCCATTACTGTGGAGATACCATGAATCACCGTTAGAAGTTTCACCCTGGTATATCAGGTTTTCATAAGTTACCCATTTCTCGAATGTATTATCGAATAAATAGAGTTCATTAAATACTCCAATTACCCAAATTTTTTTATCTGATGATTCATGAAAAATAAACCTTGATGCTGTCGTGATCGGTATTTCAGGATACTGATGTGCCGTCCACTGATCATCAATCTTTCTAAATATCCGGCCATTCCCTTCTATCCAAATGGAACCGTCGGAACAAGCCATTACACTGCTTTGGGATTCGATGCCTCCAAAAATATCACTGATTCTAATCTCTTTCCAGGAACCATCTTTAAAAAACTGAATGCCCATATCATAGGCGGTTGATACAGCCCATATTTCTCCGGCTTGAGACTCTGTAATCTTAACTGAACTTTTAATAAAAAGACCATCCTCGTCCGTGAAAACATCTTCAACCAACAGGTTTCCAGGAGCTCCCTGATGAAAGTTACACACTGCGATTTTTCCGTTCCCGTGTTTGTTGCTGATGGCAATTAGAATATTCCCGTTTCTCTGAATACATAAGTCTGATATACTGAATACACTGACACCATTCCGATTTTTTATAGTCAGTTTCTCCGGAACAGTTATTACATTATAGAGATGACTTGACTGTTTTGTTAGAAACTGGCGGGTTTCTGCAGATGAGTATAGTGTAACAGCATTTTGATTAATGTGTAGTAATCCGGAGATCAGCGCATCATCACCTGTCTCACTAATCCCGGCTAATACACTGCCTCCGGGTAACCGGACAATATCATTTACAACCGCTTTTTGTAAAACCGCATCGGGAAAGACTTTCTGCCCGGATCAATGTTGTTAAACTTTTTTAATTCCTCTATATTAAACAGTTCGTCATGATCAAAAACGACATCAAGATAGGTAAAATTATTATTTTGCACATATACTTTTTTTGTTTCCGGCCTCACCAGATATAATAATAGGGTCACTGTATTTGCCGGTGTACTGGAAACAATTTCAATCATTGAAGATTCTTTAAAATGAACCTGTGGCAATTCTTTATTCGGCATAGCTATTTCGTTCTCAAAATTTGACATTTTTTTTTGATCAATCAGGGATTGCAATTCTCCGGCAAGCAATGTCTCCCTGCCTGATGTTGTAATGTAATTTTTTACATTGTATGCATATTCCTGGGAACAGGCAATTTGTCCGAAGATTAAACCAATGGCAATTAAGCAAATAAACTTCTTGAGAATTGACATAAAATTTGATATTATAAAAAATATAAATGGTATTTACTCATCTAAAGGACCCAATTAATCAAAATCATAGGGTTATTATATCCGCAATATGACCTTTATTGGGCTTAATTGAGATGACAAAATAGACAACTTATTTTCAGACACATGTACAGAATAGTAACATTGAAGTCCAGGGGAATATCTTCTTCTAATTAGTCAGAACTTCAATCTGTGTAACATTACATAAATGATCAGCTATCCCATGTTCCGGAATGCTGATCTTCTATACGATCCGGCCAACGGATTAACGATCGAGAGTCAATACCCGTTCAATCTTTCTCAGGGGCAATACCATATTCCACGACCGGGTGGAGTTATTAAAACCGCCGGGTCCGTCCATCGTGGCAAAAAAGAGATGGGTTAATTCACCGTCCTGGATCAGGATCGATGCGCGTTCCAGCTGCCCCATCCGGATCTCCTGCCCGTCGCTCCAACGGATCAACCGTGAATAGGCATGCGGAGCGGTGTCCGGGATCCACGTGATCGCATCCGTTGAGTGGGCAAGCACACCGTCGTGCCTCTCCCCTGTCAGCATGCCTCTCTGGTCTTTGGCAATCAGGTGAAAACCCTGATCATCTTTCCAGATAAAAGGATCCTCGATCTCACCCATTTTGTCCATACCAAAAATGGGTTCCGGATGCACCTCATAAGGACCTTCAAACGATGATGCTTTGGCAACGCCTATCGACATCGAACTCTGGTAGGGAAAATCCTCCTTATATTGCCTCGATTTAAAGATCAGCGTGGTAGTTCCGTCCTCTTCGATCCAGGGCGCCGGATTAGAGGTCAGAAAGCTGTAAAATGTTCCCGGCCGGGTGTCCAGAACGGGATCATCCCTGCGTTCCCAGGGACCGTAAGGGCTTTTGGAGGTGGCTACCCCAATCCGTTTGTTGGAGCGGGCCACCGTGCAATAGGGTGATGAAAGGGTTAGCGTATCCGGATTGGTAACCTCATCAAAAGGATGCGTTGATCCCATATAGAATAGAACATACAGATCTTTGTGCTTCACAATCCGCGGATTGTGAGTTGACCGGCCGTCCCAGTACTCAGCTCCCCGGGGCGGCAGCGCCACATCGCTGAACCGGTAGGGACCTTCAGCCGTTTCCGAAACGGCATGAACAATCTCAGAGGCTACCATCCAGCCCGGATGAAAGGGAAGAAATTTCGGCCAGCGCGAAACATACATGTGATACAGGCTGTCTTCACCTTTAACCACGGAACTTCCCCACACCCAGTAATCATCCATGGTAAATCCCCCGTCAACCGGAGCTACACCGATCCGCGAATAGATGTGATTCTCCCATACGGGCTCACGCTTTTCCTGCTTACCCTCAGCACACCCATAAAACAGTGCAGACACAAATAAGAGTATCAATCCTGCATTTACCTTCATCGTACTGTTCATACTATTTTTGTTGATTTGATTTACCTTACACGCTTTATCACTTAGTAATCCGACAATCCTAATAATGCCACAACACAAATAAACCAATTTATTTTGACTTTATAAATCCAAAGCCACGATCCATCTGATTTGTCAGCCTGTAAACTACATTTTCCGGCACTTTTTAGATGCCGGAATGAATTATCAGCCCAATCGAAACCATTCAGGCTAACAATTCAAGAATATCGTTCTTATTCAGTTTTTTCAAAATGCTTTCATCGGTTTGAATAATGTCGCCCGCAATTTTTCTCTTCTTGTTTTGAAGATCTACGATTTTCTCCTCCACGCTATTCTTACAAATCAGCCGGTAAGCAAATACCCGCTTGTCCTGACCGATGCGATGACAACGATCAATCGCCTGATTCTCAACAGCCGGGTTCCACCAGGGATCCACAATGTAGACATAATCGGCAGCGGTTAAGTTCAGCCCCATTCCTCCGGCTTTTATGCTGATAAGAAAAACCCGCAGGTTTTCATCCTCCTGAAAATTTTTGACCGATTGTTCGCGTTGGACACTGCTGTTTTGCCCGTCGAGATACTCAAATCCGATGTTCTTTTTTATCAGCTCATCACGGATCAATCCCAACATTTTCACAAACTGCGAGAAAACCAGAATTTTATGCCGGCCGGTTTTGTGTAGAATATGTTGCATCAGCTCCTTAATTTTCACCGATTGAGTATCGGTAATCTCATTCGAGTTTAAAAGTGCGGGAGAGTCGCAAATCTGCCGCAATCGCGTTAACGCCTCCAATACCATCATCTTCGATTTTCCAACGCCTTCCGCTTCCATTTTATTTAACAACCGGTTACGATACTCATTCCGGTATGCATCATAAACCCGTCGCTGTTCATACTCCATCTCGCAATATAAAATATTCTCCGTTTTTTCAGGTAATTCAGAAGCAACCATCTCTTTCGTACGACGCAACACAAATGGATTAATAACCTTATTCAGCTCAGCAGCAATAACCTCATCCTCATTCTTGTCAATTGGAACAGAGTAGCTCTCCCTGAATTTCTCAATCCCTCCCAAAAACCCGCGATTAACGAAATTCATTTGTGCAAAAAGATCAAATGTACTGTTTTCAATGGGTGTACCGGTAAGGGCTATTTTGTTCTTCGCATTAATAAGGCATGCCGCTTTATATCGATTCGAAACCGGATTTTTTATCGCCTGAGATTCATCAAGGATAGCGTAATGAAAACGGTAGCTGCTTAACACCTTTATATCGCGAACCAATATACCGTAAGTGGTAAAAACCAGATCATAACGGGCAAAATTATCGACATCTTTTTCCCGGTCACCGCCATAAAAGTATAAGGTTTTTAACGCAGGAGCAAATTTCCTGAGCTCATTTTCCCAGTTAAAAAGCAACGTGGTAGGCACAACAATCAAGCTTGCTCCTTCATTTTTATTGGCCTGAAGTTGTAAAAAAGCCAATACTTGTAATGTTTTTCCCAAACCCATATCATCGGCCAGAATCCCTCCCCACTGCATCTCATCCAGAAAATTCAACCAGTTAAGCCCCTCCTTCTGGTAATGCCGTAGGTTCGCGGTGATCTGCTCAGGCACCGGGGTTTCATTGATGTTTGTGAAATTTCTTAATCGCTCCCTCTTCTCATTGATTTCCAGCAGAATGGCATCATCGTTAAGATTTTCAATAAGCTCATCAATAATAGAAAACCGTAATTTTGAAATCTCCAGTTTACCACCTCTTATTTCACCGTTTCGAAAATATTTCTCCAGCTTATGAAACCACTCCGATGGTAAAATACCTGCCGACCCGTCTTTTAACTGAATGTAACGCTGTTTATTGATCACTGCTCTCCTGATGTCGTTCAGGGTAACGCGATTGTCACCAAAGCTCACTGAGATATCCACCTCAAACCAATCCTGGCCCGAGGTAACCGAAGTGTTGACCTTGCCTTTATAAGGTGAATAACGAAACTTCTTCAGCTCTTTTAGTCCAAACACTTCAATATTAAGCGACTGTAACTTATCAAAAAACTGATAAAACCATAAATTTTTGGTAAAATCTCTGTAATGAAGGTTGAACTGTTTTCTGCTTTTCTGAAGTTCAAAATTTGGGTGAAGCTCGGCTATCAAATCGAGGAATTCATTTTCCAATGCAAAGTTCCGCTTATACTCTATGATTACATCGCCACATTTTGCCAAAATATTTCCCGTATTACTCAATACCGCTGAAACATTGTTATCGTATTCAACGCAGGGCGTAAAAACCACATATTCATCCTGCTCCGACAAGTACAACTCTCTTTTATGAAAATCCAATTCAACACCTTCAGCCTTAAACGCTCCCGATGAAAACAACACTCTAAAATTTTGTGATACAGGCTTTACCAACTGATTGAAAAATTCCTCTTTAAAAGAGGAGACCATTTTAACCTTTTCAGGAAATCCGGCAACCATTTGCGCCACTTTTTCACTCCGGGCAATGTGGTATGTGTTACCGGATATGAAAAAATAGTTGTCCTCAGGATTGGATCGGATAACTTCACGTTTGTATAGCTTTTCTCCGACACTGATTTTAAGATCCAGATATAAAAACGTCTCTTTCTCAGAAACCTCAAAGACCAAATCATACGGTTCGGGCGATAGCTTAATGTCCACTAAATACCGTTTTCCTATTTTATCAGCATCCGGTGCCAGTCCATAAACAAACTTTTCATCCTGCAAATAATTAAAAGCGCTTTTCATCATATGAAATCGGCTATCATTACTGCCATCCAGCTCATGAATTATCTGGAGGATCCTGGTTGCATTTTCACTTTTATTGATCGTAACCCCGGGATCAATCACATCTTCGTACTCTTTAATTTTCGTCGCCAACCGCGATGGATTGTTTTTCAAGGGCTTACCTACTATGGGTATAATCTCAAACCGACCAATGTACGTTTCATCATCAAAATCTGCAAAATCATTTTCTTCCCAGCGATCATAGTGCCCCCCCTCTTTCAGCACAAATCCCAGTTCCAACGCTTCCCTCTTCATTACCTTTTCCTTGGGTAATCCTCCATCGCTATTGAGCTTTTTAAGAAAGTCGGTTATGTATTGCCCTTCGTTTGCAATTACCGGCACCATGCCTGCTCCATGCTTCGAGGGCCTGTACATCAGGCCATCCTGCTCTGTAAAAATGTAGGAAAAGTAATCGTTGAAGTTGGCATTTTCGGACAGGCCAAACCTTCTTAAGCTCTCTTTCTCCCTTTTCAATATCCGTCCGCTAAAAACCTCATCAAGCAGGTTGGGCACTGGCGACTGCGCGATCGCAATCAGAACAAGCGCCTCGTTCATAGATAATTTTGGCGATGTATTTTTTTGCGAGGACTTAACATATACCTTACCCTGTTCCAGATAAAACGTCACATAGTTATCACTGACATCAGCAAAAAAGGTCAGAGAATCATTCGTAATATTGAGTGAGTTATAAAAAAAATTGCTGTTCTGAATATACAACTGATTCCACATACTTAAAGAGGTATTCCGTCTTACATATTCAATATCAATATGCTGATAATGGGGGATCTCAAATCCTTCATTTCTGACCGTTTGAATCGGTGCAGGCACCTCTAATAAAGTTTGCTTTTGATATTGCATCGCATACTGTTCACCATAATGATCGGCAACAAAAAGCAACGCGGCCACCGCATGCTTGCAAACACTTCCCCAGTCAAACGGGCAGGTGCAACTGGTTCGTATATCCTGATTGTTAATCCCCTTTACCATAACCTGGTATCTCTGAGAACCCAACACGGTAAACCTCCAGCTATCGGTTCGCTCTGTATAATCATCAAAAGTAACCCTGTCGGATTCATATAATAGACGGCCTCGCTGAACCACCGCCTCCGATGCATAAAAATTGATGTGCCTTCTTACGTGCTCTTTGATGTAATAATTGTCCGTATCCATCTGATTGTCGTTCCTGAAAATGAGATTCCAATATTACATATTCTCAGAAGTAACTGCAACAGTTCTAAAAAATTGATGGGAAAAAGTTTTCACATTCTACTAAGTTTGTATTATCAATACAAATTCTTATATTTGTAATTAAATCATTTAACAGCATAGGGATGATTAGCAAGCTCATATTATCTAAAATAATAGATGACCAGTTAGAAAGTATTACAAAAAGGCAATGGATTGAACGTGACAAGGAAATTCCATTAAAAACCAAAAAGATCGTCATTGTTTCCGGTGTTCGGCGCTGTGGGAAAAGCACACTGATACAGCAAAAATTAGTAAGCACCGGCACTGCCCTGTATCTTAATTTTGAAGATCCCCGGTTAATTAATTTTTCATTGGATGACTTTTCCAAAGTAGAAAAAATCGCTGAAGAAACGGGAAAGAACCTCCTGCTTTTAGATGAAGTTCAGAATATTGACAAATGGGAGTTATATGCACGAATGGCAAACGAAAAAGGAATTCCCTTATATATAACCGGATCAAATGCTGCGATGTTAAGCCGTGAGTTGGGAACCCGACTCACAGGAAGATACAAACAGATAGAACTCTTCCCTTTTAGCTTCAATGAATTTCTCTCATTTTTTAAATTGGAAAGAGATTTGGAGAGTTTTAATCAATATTTTGAATTGGGTGGATTTCCTGAATTCCTTGAAGAAGAGGATGATGATTACCTGAGGACACTTTTACGTGACATCATAACCCGTGATATTGCTGTCCGAAGAAAAATCACAAATGAAAATCAACTCATCAGGCTGGCCGTGCATTTATTGAGTAATACCGGCAAAGAGTTTAGCTATAATAATATTTCGAAAGTCCTTGAGATAAAATCGGTAAGGACCGTTATCGATTACTGCTACTATTTAAGGGAGAGCTACCTTGTTGACTTTATCCCGCGCTATTCGACGTCAATCAAAAAGCAATTGATTAATCCCAAAAAAAGTTACAGCATCGATCCGGTATTTGCCAAAGCGAACAGTCTTTCATTCAGTAAAAATTTGGGACGCCGACTGGAAAACTTTGTTTTCAATAAACTGAGGCGGGACTTTAATGAAATTTTCTATTTCAAAAACGCGAATTCGGAATGTGATTTTCTGATCAAACAAGACGAAGATATTATTCAAGCGGTTCAGGTTTGTTGGGAAATCAACAATGATAACATGGTCCGGGAAATGAACGGGATCAAAAATGCGATAGCCGAAACGGGTGCTCAGAAAGGCATTATCATCACCAATAACCAGAAAGATCAACTGGATGGAATAGATTTAATCCCGGCCTGGAAATGGCTCTGATCATCCTGTTTTGCTAAAAAAACAGCGGTGGAGTCACTTGCCTGCTTTCACCTGCTTAATGTCGCCATAAATACGCATCTGTGGATGGACCACCATAGCTCTGTACTCGTATGTCGTTCCGGGTTCCAGATTTTCCATATCAATCGAAAATTCCTTCTCTTCTGAAATTTCGATCAATACAGACTTTTCCCAGTCTGTGCTGTATAAATTCTCAACAAAACCGGCATAGGGGCGATATTCAAAACCTGCCTTAACAGCAGCTACATCACCTTTCTTAACAAGATTGCCCCTCAGGCTCACAACACTCCCTGAAACTTCAGCCGTTTCTGTCACAATAACCGGGGGATCAAGGGCAGGAGCAACATTCTCCAATTTAACGGTTATCGGGTTAGGCCATTTAGAATTATTGTAAATCCGTTGCGCACGCACCACCGAAATTTTCAATCCCTCTTCTGTTTGGTTAAAATGGGATGTTGGGTCAATACCGGGGCTATACTCTACAACTTGATCGTTTTGTCCCAGTACACTGATTTTTGTATCCGAAGTAGCTTTAACCGATCCCAGGATAAACTCCTTACGTGCTCCCTTGCTCCAGTCAGTGATACCGGCAATAATGGCATAAACCGTTTTACGGTCTTTTGATGCTGTAAACCAGATGTTCTCCTCATGGGTAATGATC
>CAZILU010000084.1:0-1688 GCA_964540165.1 uncultured Mariniphaga sp. | reverse complement strand
TCCAGGGATGCACTTTTTCTACCGATTCATAATTTACAAAGTTCCATGCAGCCAGTTCGGTCAGGTTTCTTGATTCAGGATCCGGAATTTCACCAAACGGATCGAGCCCTATATTTAGCAACAGGTTACCTCCTTTGGCACGGGTCTCTATCAGCATCTCAATGATTCTGCCGGCTGATTTCAGATCATCATTTGTGGGCTTATATTGCCACTGCGTACCCATCGTCACGCACGACTCCCACAGGTTATCGTCAGCTACCCCGGGGAGCCTTTGTTCCGGGGTACTTACGGCACCTCTGGTAATTACCAGATCCGGTTGTAAATCCCAGGCCTCCTCTTTACAGGGTTCCTGGGGGTTCCCATCGATAAACAGAACATCTATTTTTCCGTAATTACTGAACAACTCATGGGTTTGCCGATGAATAAAATCATTGTATTTCACCATAAATGCATCGTCCAGGTCTAATCCTCTCCTCCTGACGGTAATGTTGTTATCGTACAAAAATTTAAAATCCTCGGGCGAATAGTAAAAACCGACGGCCAGTCCGGCCTTACGAACCCCTTCCACATACTCTTTTAACAGATCTTTTCCATAGGGGGTGTTGGTAATCTTAAAATCAGTGGTCTTCGTATCCCACATGCAGAAACCGGAGTGGTGCTTGGTGGTAAACACGATGTATTTCATACCAGCCAGTTTAGCCTGCTTAGCAACTTTATACGCATCAAAATCTTGCGGATCAAAAGTTTTAGGCAATTCGTTAATAAACCGGTTAGTATAATCATCAGAAGCACCAACCATCGAATGGCTGATAACTATACCTAACTGGCTGTCCATGCTCCAGTGAATAAACATCCCGAATCCCAAATCACGCAACCACTCTTGTCGTTCGGGTTTGTTGCGGTTAAAACCGGCATCCTGATCCGATGCAATCTGGGCTTGTATACCTATCGCATATACGATTGCTAAAAGTAAAATTGCTGTTTTTTTCATCTGATTCACTTTTCTTATAAAAACAACATTAAAACAAATAATAAAAGAACAACCAAGATAATAATGATTTCCATTAGTTCTTCACGCGACAAGCCCACAGAATCCAACACTCAAACCAAAAGCTTGAAAAATAGCCTCAATTTTGTTTATGCACCCGTGCTAAATTGTTACTTTTGAGCCTTACTGATATATAATTGTAACATATCAATAAAAAGAGCCTGGCAAAATTTAGCCGCAAAAATGAATCATTATAAAGCGAGTTCCATCGAAATGAGCTTAGCGAACGCCATTCCTGAGCGACGCAATTTTACGTTTAACCGAAAAAGGACTAACAACATGAGCAAACAAACTGATATTAAAATATTTGAGGACAAAAAAGTTAGAATGCTATGGGATGCCGAACATGAAAAATGGTATCTGTCGATTGTTGATGTTATTACAGTTCTGACTGATAGCCCTAATCCTCAGGTGTATTGGCGGGTATTAAAAAAGAGATTAAAAGATGAGGGGAATGAAACCGTTACAAATTGTAACGCTTTGAAAATGCCTGCCCCAGACGGGAAGATGAGATTGACCGATGTAGCTGATACCGAACAGCTCTTTCGCTTTATTCAATCCATTCCATCCCCCAAAGCAGAACCCTTTAAACAATGGCTGGCACAGGTAGCAGCAGAACGTTTAGACGAAATGCAAGACC
>CAZILU010000083.1:0-14404 GCA_964540165.1 uncultured Mariniphaga sp. | reverse complement strand
ACCAGGGACCCCCTGATTATGAGTCAGGTGCTCTAACCAACTGAGCTATAGGCCCTAAGAAATATTTTGCCGGATTTTTTTATGAGCTAAATCCGGAGTGCAAGTTTACAACATTGCACGAAAATACGCAACTATTTTTTATTTGTTTTCAAAATAAATTCAATAGGGAAGAAACGGATCGTTTTTTCGTTCGAATGATGCATAATAATTGATCGGATCATGTTGGGGCATTGGAGAAAAGCGAATCTTTAACTGACCGGTTCGGCATGAACGGTTGAGATGAATCCGAAATTCTTCAGGATGATCTCTTCCACCCGGGTGCAAATAGCATGTGCTTCTATTAGAGACATTTGAGGTGGCAGTTTGATGTGGCAGCTCAGTTCTGAATGGCGACCGTAGTTGTGAATGTGGATGTGATGCAGATGGATCGGTTCAGAAAATTCCCGTTGTGTGGTCTGCTGGATTGACAGCAGTAGATCGTCTGAGGGTTTTTCTCCCAACAGTGATTTAATCTCTCCAACCAGAATGGAATAGCTGGTCCACCCGATCATAAGTGCAACGATAAAGCTTAAAACGGCATCTGTCCACCAAAAAACATTTCCAACAAGAATACCAACCAGGATAATAATCGAAGAGAGGGCATCGGACCGGTGGTGCCAGCCATCGGCTTTTAAAATTGACGAATTGCATATTCTGGCTGTTCGAAAGGCGTATTGTGCCATGGCCTCTTTTGCCACGATGGAGAAGATCGTTACGATTATGGCGAGGGTTCCAAAGTGAGTATGTTCTTGAGAATTCAGTTTTTTCACGGCTTCAACCAAAAAATCAAAAGCCACAGCGGCTAACATAAATCCAATAATGATTGCAGCGATATGTTCAGCCCTGCCATGCCCGAACGGATGGTTTTCATCGGCTGGTTTACGAGAGATTTTTCCGCCGATCAGCACCACAACCGACGATACCGAGTCGGAAAGGGTGTGCCAGGCATCGGCAATTAAAGCTAATGAGCCGGTAACCAATCCTGCCCAGTATTTTAATCCAAACAGGAGCAAATTTCCTATGATTGAGATCCAGCCTTCCCGGGAAATATATTTATCAGGGCTCTTCATCTCATTAAAATTGTTCGTTTTTACAGGTATGAGATGGAACTCGCATACATTTTAATCGTTTTCGTTTGTGTCATAAAACGTCATGCTCGTTTCATCGATGCAAAAATAGGAATAAATCGGTTTCTTGCCATAAATTTGGCAACCGGAACAGCGATCGATGAAACAGTTTTTGGCTAACTTCCAAGAATTTCAAGGGCTTCGCGGCAGGCATTCTGTTGAGCCTCTTTTTTTGATGAACCGGTTCCACGTCCCAGTTGGTTCTTTTCAACAATGATGACGGAAATAAATTTTGGCTGTCCTGCCTTTTCATTTCCTGTCTCCTCGGTGGTTTCAAACCGGATCTCTTTTTTATTTTTTTGACTCCACTCGATTAAGCGACTTTTAAAATTGGTGTCATTCTGCTCAATTTCTGCCAAATCAACGTATTTAGACAGGATCTTTCTGGTTACAAAGTATTTGGTTGTTTGGTAGTTGGTGTCTAAATAGATGGCACCGATCAAGGCTTCCAAGGCATCGCCAAAAATGTGGCTTTTGTCGATATTCTTCACGGTGTTTGAATCGATGAAAACATGAAGGCCCATGTCAAATGTGAGTTGTGTCAGGAATGATCTGTTTACAAGTTTGGATCTTGTTTTGGTAAGAAATCCCTCGTCTTCCTGCGGAAACCGGTTGTATAGAAACTCGGCGATGATGGTTCCCAAAATGGCATCACCAAGGAACTCCAACCGTTCATTGTTCACCATATTTCCACGGGAATCTGTTGCCGATGCCGATTTATGAATAAAGGCAAGGTCGTACAATTTTAGATTTGAGGGATAGAACCCAAGTAATTTTTTCAGAAACAAATAAAACTCTTTTCGGGGTGACGAAAAGAGTTTTATTCGTTGTACAATTTTTTTTACCACAGATTTTTAAAATTTCTTAAATACCAGCGTTGCGTTGTGGCCACCAAAGCCAAATGTGTTACTAATTGCAATGTTTATTTCACGTTTTTTGGCAACGTTGAATGTGAAATCCAAATGGTTGTCAATTTCCGGATCGTCGGTAAAGTGGTTAATTGTTGGCGGAACCAGGCTATTCTTGATTGCCAGAATGGTTGCCAGTCCTTCAACGGCACCGGCAGCACCCAACAAATGGCCGGTCATTGACTTGGTAGAGCTGATACTTACCCGATAGGCATGTTCGCCAAAAGTTTTGATAATGGCCTTGGGTTCGGCAATGTCGCCCAGCGGTGTTGAAGTGCCATGAACATTGATGTAATCAATATCTTCCGGGTTCAGACAAGCGTCTTCAAGTGCCCACTTCATTACCAGATTTGCTCCATGACCCTCCGGATCGGGAGCCGTCATATGATAAGCATCGGCCGACATGCCCCCGCCTACCATCTCCGCGTATATCTTTGCTCCACGATTTACAGCCGATTCATAATCTTCAAATATGAAGGCAGCAGCTCCTTCTCCGATGACAAAACCATCACGATCTTTATCAAATGGCCGGGAAGCCGTTTGGGGATCATCATTCCGGGTAGAAATCGCTCTCATTGAGTTAAATCCGGCAACTCCCGCTTCATTTACCGCGGCCTCAGAACCTCCTGTAATCATAACTTTGGCTTTCCCCAGGCGAATGGTATTAAAAGCCTGAATCATGGCATGAGATGCTGAAGCACAAGCTGTAACCGTAGTGAAGTTAGGTCCCCTGAATTGGTATTTGATGGATATTAGTCCTCCCGCAATATTAGCAATCATTTTCGGGATGAAAAAAGGCGAAAACCGGGGATTGTCCTCCCGGAAATTCCTGGTCTCTTCGAAAAAGGTTTGCAAGCCCCCAATCCCCGCACCCCATATAACTCCGGCTCTGTCGCGATCAATCTGCTCAAGGTCTATCCCTGAGTCCTCCATCGCTATGGTTGCAGCGACCAGTGCATATTGGGTGTATAGATCGTACTTGCGGGCCTCTTTGCGCTCAATAAACTGCTCCGGATCAAATCCTTTTACCTCACAGGCAAACTGAGTCTTGTGTTTTGATGCATCAAATTTGGTAATGGGGCCGGCACCACTAACCCCATTTTTAAGATTTTCCCAGTACTCATCGACCGAGTTCCCCAGGGGGTTAATGGTGCCTACTCCTGTAATTACTACCCTTTTAAGTTCCATAAAACCAAAAGGATTACTTCATTGCCTGTTCAATGTGCGCAATCGCCTCACCAACAGTCGAAATCTTTTCAGCCATATCGTCCGGGATGGCAAGATCAAATTCTTTCTCAAATTCCATAATCAACTCAACTGTGTCAAGCGAATCAGCTCCCAAATCATTGGTGAAAGATGCTTCATTGGTTACTTCACTTTCGTCAACACCCAATTTATCAACAATAATTGCTTTTACTTTTGATGCAACATCAGACATAATTCTAAATTTTTAGTTAATACTATTTTGAGATTTAAAATAATTCGCTGCAAAGTAATACATTTACACTTTATATTTCAAAGAAAAAAGATAAAAAAGATGGTTCTGATCGTAAGAATTAGGATTCTAATATTCTAAAATTGACCGTATTATTCAAATGTTCTAGCAATAAAAGTCTATATCAAATGAATGTTAAGAAGATCGCTGTTTTTGCTTCGGGTTCCGGAACAAATGCCCAAAAAATTATTCAACATTTCGTTGATAATAAATATATTAGTGTCGATTCTCTGTGGAGTAATAACCCGGCTGCCTATGCTTTGGTCCGGGCTGCTTCCCTGGGTATTGATGCCTTTGTTTTTACCCGGAAAGAGCTCTATGAAACCGATGAAGTGCTTCTAAAATTGAAAGACCGATCGATTGATTTGATTGTGTTAGCCGGTTTTCTCTGGTTGATACCTAATTCGTTAGTCAAATCCTTTCCGATACTTAATATTCATCCTGCATTACTTCCCAAATACGGTGGTAAAGGAATGTATGGGATGAAGGTGCATCAGGCAGTGGTTGAAAATGGGGAAGAGAAGAGCGGAATATCCATTCATCAGGTAAATGAAAAATACGACGAGGGTGCATTGGTGTTTCAGGCAGAATGTTCCATTGATCCTGGTGACACTCCGGAGATCGTTGCTCAAAAAGTTCATGAACTTGAATACAGGTATTACCCAATGATCATTGAGAAATTTCTTGCAGAGGCTGCGAAATGAACCGGTAATATTCCGCCTGATCTTTTAATTCTGGTTAATAATTATTACATAAACAGCCGTGGTGTTAAATATTGTTAACGACATTTTTTGCACCTGCGTATTCCATTTATCTTTGCTTCATGAGCAGAAAGATGTTAGTGACACTGATCGTTATGTTGGCTTTGGTATTGTCGGGTTTGATCCTGATCCAAACCAACCTGATTAAGACTGCTTCCGATATTCGGGAAGAACAGTTCGATCAGATTGTTAAAAGCGGATTACGCCAGGTGGTGGAGCGTCTGGAGCTGGAAGAACAACGAATTGCATATGAAAGCGTTTTATATGGCCGGATCCCTGATGCGAATAATCCTTCGGGCAATTTAAATATCTTTCCGAGGCAGGGGAGCACCCGGTTTTCGGGTAGTTTTCAACTGCATTACTCAGAGCGAAGCATTTATCGGGATACACGCGAGGAGCTGGAGATTATAATAACCGATACGGTTTACCGGTGGAACAAGCGTGATTTTTTAACCTTTCCCGGGAATGTCTCCACCCTGGAACAAATTCATGAGTTTAAGGATCAGGAACGGCGAAGGGAGCAATGGCTGAAAGATATGAACTGGCGTAATTACAAGATCACCTTAGAAGATCGTACCTTAAGAGATCGTATCGACTCTGCTTTCCTGGTTCAAACCATCGATACCATTTTTCAGGACTCCGGGATAGAACTTGACTATAAATTTGCCATCCGAAGTTCAAATCTTGGGCAAGATCGTTTCATTATGGGTAGCCCCGATTACAATCCATTGCGTAAAAAAGAGTACCCCAGCCTTTTGTTCCCCTATGATTTTGACGGACAACAGCCCAATTATCTCTATGTTTATTTTCCCAAACGATCGGGGTACCTGTTGCAAGCCACCGGTTTTACCATTATCCCTACCGTAATTCTTACCGGACTGTTAATCGCCATTTTTACCTATGCTATTCTGATTATTTTAAGGCAGAAAAAGCTCTCATTGATTAAGAATGATTTTATTAACAATATGACTCATGAGTTGAAAACACCCATCTCGACCATCTCTCTTGCCAGTCAGATGTTAGAGGATGGCAGCGTAACCAATACGCCCAAAACCATCGAGCATATCTCCCGTGTCATTAATCAGGAGAGCAAACGGCTGAGCTATCAGGTTGAAAAGGTCTTACAAATGGCGGTGTTTAATGAGGGAAGACTTAAGCTAAAATTTAAAGATCTGGATGTTAATCATACCCTTTCGAATGTACTTACCAATTTCGAACTACGGGTAAAAAGTAAAAACGGCGAACTTCATGCCGTGTTAAATGGTGGAAACGCACGGGTAAGAGGCGATGAGGTTCATTTAACCAATGTGTTTTTTAACCTGTTAGATAATGCGGTTAAATATAGTAACGGATCACCCGAAATTACGGTTGAGACTGAAAGTAAAAAGGATTTTATTATTGTCTCTGTAAGTGACCGTGGAATTGGAATTCCAAAAGAGCATCATACCCAGATTTTTGACCGGTTTTACCGTGTCCCGACCGGCAATATTCATAATGTTAAGGGATTTGGATTGGGATTGAGTTATGTGAAAAAAATAGTTGACCTGCACAATGGAAAAATAAAGGTGGAGAGTGCTGTTAACAAGGGAACGAAATTTAGTATCTTGTTGCCAAAAATAAGCAGTTAATTATGGAACAAAAAGTAAAACTACTTTTAGCCGAAGACGATGAGAACCTGGGATTACTCCTTAAGGAGTACCTCAATGTCAAAGGATTTGATGCAACCCTTTATCCGGATGGGGAATTGGCCTTTAAAGGATTTATGAAGGAGCATTTCGATATCTGTGTGTTAGACATCATGATGCCGAAGAAGGATGGATTCACGCTTGCCAAAGATATCCGAACGGTGAATGCAGATATCCCAATCATATTCCTGACAGCAAAAAACCTGAAAGATGATGTGATCGAAGGATTTAAACTGGGAGCCGATGATTATATTACCAAGCCTTTTAGCATGGAAGAGCTGATCTTCAGAATTGAAGCGATTTTGCGACGTACTTCGGTCGATTCTCAGACCGTTGCGGAACCTGTCTTTAACCTGGGGAGATATATATTTGATGCCAGAAAGCAGGTACTTACGGATGCTGAAAAAACGGTTAAACTGACAACGAAGGAGTCGGATCTGCTTAAGCTACTGTGTCAAAACTCAAATAAGGTGCTGGAGCGGAATTATGCGCTCAAGTCTATCTGGATAGACGATAACTATTTTAATGCCCGGAGTATGGATGTTTATATCACTAAACTACGCAAACATCTGAAAGATGAACCCTCTGTTGAGATCATCAATGTTCACGGGAAGGGTTATAAGTTGATTGTCTGAAACGGAACCTGACCTTAATCGAGCTTTAAAACAGCTAAAAAAGCCTTTTGCGGAACTTCAACATTTCCAATCTGCTTCATTCGTTTCTTTCCTTTTTTCTGCTTTTCAAGAAGCTTTCGCTTACGGGTGATATCTCCGCCATAACATTTGGCGGTAACATCTTTTCTTACGGCTTTTACCGTTTCGCGTGCAATGATTTTTGCTCCAATGGCTGCCTGAATGGCAATGTCGAATTGTTGACGGGGTATCAACTCTTTAAGTTTTTCGCACATGCGACGGCCAAAAGGATAGGCATTGTCAAAATGGATCAGCGTTGATAAAGCGTCAACCATCTCTCCGTTGAGCAGAATGTCCAAACGCACCAGCCTGGCAGGTTTAAACCCGCTGATATGATAATCAAACGAGGCATAACCCCGGGAGATGCTTTTAAGCTTATCGTAAAAGTCAAAAACAATCTCTCCTAACGGCAGGTTGAAAACCAGTTCGGCACGTTCTGCCGTCAGATAGCTCTGACTGACTAACGTCCCCCGTTTGTCAAGGCAGAGGTTCATAACCGGTCCGATAAAGTCCGATGCAGTGATGATGCTGGCCCTGATAAATGGTTCCTCAATGGTATCAATAATGGTAGGATTGGGCATCCCCGACGGATTGTAAACCCTTTCGGTGGTTCCATCGGTTAAGTGCACCAAATAGGAGACGTTTGGAACTGTCGTGATTACATTCATGTCGTATTCCCGCTCCAATCGCTCCTGGATTATCTCCATATGAAGCAGGCCCAAAAAACCACATCTGAAACCAAAGCCCAGAGCCGCAGATGATTCGGGTTCAAAGGTTAGCGATGCATCGTTGAGCTGAAGCTTATCCATGGCTCCTCTTAAATCTTCATAATCATCGGCATCAATCGGATAAATTCCGGCAAACACCATCGGCTTAACCTCTTCAAATCCGGAGATTGCTTTATCGCAGGGATTCTTAACATGAGTGATGGTGTCACCAACCTTTACCTCTTTGGCTGTTTTGATCCCTGAAATGATGTAGCCAACGTCACCGGCCGATAATAGATCCCGTGGTATCAGTCCCAGCTTCAAAACACCAATCTCATCTGCATTATACTCCTTCCCGGTAGCCACAAATTTTACCAGATCTTTGGTGCGAATCTGACCATTTACAATTTTGAAATAGGCAATAACACCCCGGAAAGAGTTAAAAACCGAATCGAAAATCAAGGCTTGCAACGGAGCTTCCGGATCTCCGACCGGCGATGGTATTTTCTCAATGATCCGGGTAAGAATAGCTTCTACACCCAATCCGGTTTTACCACTGGCATGAATAATATCCTCCCGGTCGCAACCGATCAGTTCAATAATTTGCTCCTCAACAATTTCAGGAATGGCATTGGGAAGATCCATCTTGTTGAGAATTGGAATAATCTCCAAATCGTGTTCCAAAGCCAGGTACAGATTGGAAATGGTTTGTGCCTGAATCCCCTGTGTCGCATCAATGATCAGTAAAGCTCCTTCGCAAGCGGCAATGGACCTTGAAACCTCATAGGAAAAATCAACATGCCCCGGGGTATCGATAAGATTCAATTTATATACCTGTCCGTCTTGTTCGTAATCCATCTGAATAGCATGGCTTTTTATGGTGATTCCCCGCTCTTGTTCCAGTTCCATGCTATCCAATACCTGGTTTCGCATATCTCTTTCTCCAACCGTCTTGGTGTGAACTAACATTCGGTCGGCCAGTGTGCTCTTACCGTGATCAATATGTGCTATGATGCAGAAATTGCGGATATGTTTCATAAAGTCCTTTACTACTTTTGTTTACTGTTTTTCTTGTGAGGAAAATTTTCGCAAAGATATTGATTTTTTGATTTCATGCAGGGAGTTGCTATTCGGATCGGAAGAAAAACAGGTTAAAATAGATCAGTTTTGGCACAGAATTTGTAAAAATATAATCAGAGTCGTGAAAACAATTAAATTTGATTCGTTACGTTACTATTAAGAGAAGCAATTTGCTGTTTTTTCATAAGTTTGGTTTAGTTAGGTTTAGTTTTGATCCCGGGACAGAGGTCCCGGGATTTTTTTTACGACCTGACAGGTAATGGCTTCAGAACTTCTATTGGCCCCAGGTAATATCTGCCTTGTTGAAAGAGATGATCCCCATATTGAAGATATTATTCTCGAGTGTGGCATCAGATTCATAAGCAAATGCCTGAACACGAAGGCTCAGATTGTCCCCCGGCATCGGCATTTCTGACCAG
This sequence comes from uncultured Mariniphaga sp., assembly GCA_964540165.1. Taxonomy (GTDB): domain Bacteria; phylum Bacteroidota; class Bacteroidia; order Bacteroidales; family Prolixibacteraceae; genus Mariniphaga. The sequence continues at coordinate 5,491 of CAZILU010000083.1, read as the reverse complement.
TTTTCATCAGGGTAGCCAATGACATATTCTTTAATTGAAGGTGCTAATACGTCGCTGTTATACAAAATTTCACCTTCGGCATTGATCAACAGAACAACGCTTCCGACCGAATCTTCGACTTTTCCCCATTTGACTTTAAGGGTGTTGAAATTTTTATCAAAATGAGTTGAAGTTATTTTTGGAACGTCTAAATCGATCTTCTCTAAAAAGTCAGTTTGCTCCAGATCCTCTCCCTGGTTGGTAACAATTTTAAATTGATAACTGCCTTCAACCGGCCATTCAGCCTTATACTCATCCAACGATGGCTCTTTATAAAAGGCAAAGGAGCTTTCACTATTTTGAGTTAATTGAAAGGGAGTGCCTGCTCCCGGTGGCGGAGTTACCGTAACAGAAGAGAGACTGGTGTTCCCGTAAGCATGAAATGCTGCGGCAAATCGTGCCTCTCCGCTAATTTCTGTTTTCATAATATAACCATCGGTTATGATATCAATTTTTCTCTCCTGCTCATTTGTATTACATGCTATAAGGATAAATGGCAGCCAAAGAAGCAATGAAATCTCATGGTTTAATTTTTTCATCTGATTAAATTTTCAATTCGTGTATATCTTCTCAACAAATGCTTCAATCGGTTTCATTTCGTTTCCCCGGCCCGATGAAAGGCAAAAGTAAAAAGTAAAAAGGCAAAAATATAAAACGGATTAAATCGATGAAGAATCAAATTGATAATTTTTTCTCATAATTGTAGAATTTGATTCCACACGGATTGGTTTACCGGAATGCCATTCTTGCTATTCTCTCTTCTTATTTGAACCGTTCTTTCGCCCGGATATCGAATCTCTGAACCTGTTTCATCAGGAGCAGAGCTTTTAATGTCCCTAATGATTTCTGCAATGGTACTTTCGATGGTTGAGAAGTTTTGTAGTTTTTGAAGATCAAATGCAATGAATATTTGTGAAACAGAATGCTCTGCCTCTTTTTTGCTGATCTGACAGGAGGCAAGGCCACCTGAAAGGATGGCTGCAAGGATGTCTAACAGCAGGGATAGGCCTGCTCCTTTCCAGTAACCGACAGGAAGTGCTCTGCGCGATGCCAGGATCTCTCCGGGGATTGATGTGAGTGCTCCGTCTTTACTGAACCCTCCGGGACAGGAGAGTAAGGCACCCTCCAGATGGGCTTTTTCCATTTTCCCGTAAGAGAATTGAGACATGGCGAAGTCGATGATAATTGCCTCATCTTCAAATGGGACTGCCAGTACCATTGGATTGTTTCCCAGGCGGGCCTCCCTGGCGCCCCAGGCTGGAAGATTGGCTTCGGTGTTTGTCCACCCGATAAATGCGCAACGCTGTCTGACAGCCTGCCAACCATAAGTGCCACCCCGCATCCAATGGTTGGTGTTTGCCAGGGCGACACACCCCAGGCCATTCGCCCGGGCCAACTCAACGGCCCGATTGGTGCAAAAGACTGCATTTAAGGGCCCGGGGCCCAGTTGTCCATCCCATTGCTCTATGGCACCGGCAGAATGGATCCGGATGGGTTTGGCTAATAGATCAATATACCCCTTTTGGATATACTCTATAAATCGCGGAAAGCGGTAAATGCCGTGGGAATAGATCCCCTCAAGGCTGTTTTGTGCGAAGATGCCGGCACAGATTTCGGCATTATCCCGGTTAAATCCCTGTTCCAATAAAATTCGAAGAAACTCTTCAGCCATTGTTTTAAATGGTATTCGGATTTCATTCATATTCAGCGAGTTGTTGTTACTTATGAAGGTGAATAATTCGATTCTTTATGGTAACTTTTTGATTTTACGTCATGTTTGTTCTATTCCTTTTTTTACCTCCTGCAGAAGCCGTGGAACTTTTTGGTAAGGGTCTCCTGCTCCCAGCGTTTCAATGGGAAGATATCCACGGTAACCGGCTTTTTGTATGATTCCGAACAGCTTTTTAAAATCGGTGGGAGTCTCCTTGCCATCAATCCATACATTCTCTTTTATTTGCCACGTGATGGCACGGGAAATATTTTTCTCTATTTCAGAATATGGATCGTGTTGACGGTAACTGCCTATGTCAAGGTTCAATCCAAGCCATTCAGAATCCACCATCTCAAAAATGCGCTCAACATCATCGGCTGTTTTTAAAAAATCATTGTGATTTTGTATGGCAATGATCACACCATGATCTTTGCCGATAGCACAGCAGGTACGCAGGTCGTTTGCCATCCATTCGAAGACCTGGTCTCTGGAATATCCCTTATGAGGATTGTTTCCTGCAAAGACTCTCAAATTGGGAACACCCAATTTCTCTGCTGCGATTACCCATCGCCTGATCATCTCTATATCTGCCTGGCGGGAATGAGAATCCGGATTGGAAAAATCATTTCGAACGCCGCTCCCGCTAATGTCAAGTCCCAACAGAAAGGCTTCTCTTTTGAATGCATTGATGTATGCACCAGACGGGGGAACCGGATAACCGGGGAAATAGTACCCGGTTGGATCGATGGCATCAAAGTTGTACTCCGCACAAAAATGGAGAACATCAAAGAGGTCAATTTTACCCTCTCTCAGTAAGGTGTTAAAGGAGTAAACATTTAAACTCAATTTGAATTTGTGAGAATAGTCTTCCTGCCCTTTGGTAATGCCCGGAAACGACAGAGATAGTGCCGGAATAACGGGTGCCAGGGCCATGTTTTTTAAAAAATGGCGCCGTGATTTGTTCCTGTTCATAGCTTACTAAATTTTTGAATTAAAACAGCTTTTCGATTATCTTTGTAGATAAAGATAATCAAATAATCATCCATGTTATGAAGCAGAAAAGGATTTATACATTATCATCCATTTTTTTCCTGATTATTTTCCTGATTATTGCTTCGGTGAATCCGGAAAAGAGCTACGCATCAGGTATTGACAGAAGTTTATCGTCTCTCAATGCGGGTATCGATGCATTTTACCCATGGGCAGACACGATTCCCGGGAATGAGCAGGTGCGGATGGTTCGGCAGGATACCATCATTCAGCGGAGGGTTCGTCGGTTTCCGGGAGCTGAACGGATTATGCCCGATTCGATTCACCTGAGCAGAGAATATCCGTTTTTAAAACCCGGTGGGCCGGGAGATCGTCGATTTCTGATGGCCGGTGATTCCATCATGCCACCACCCCCTAAGATTTTCCGGTTTGAGCGGAGGGAAAATCAGCATGTAATCGATCTTACCGATCCGGGAATTATCTCTTATAAAAGGAAAAAAATCCGTGGCGGAAAGGAGAAGGTGATCATTATCCGTGAGGTGAACTCAGACCGCAAATAGCTGAACCGGATCAAATCTGTTCCCATCCCTGGCGATAAGTGGGTCTGATCCACGCCTCAATGGATTCCTGTGCCTGGCTTTCCATGGCCTCGCGTTTCAGGCGCGGATTTCCGTAGTTCAGTTCGAAGGTGTTTTTAACGGGTATTTGAAGGATATCTGAAGCATGAACATTGGTAAATCTCATGTTTGGTCCATCCCAACTAAGTTTTCTATGGAGGCTTTGCACGCGAACAGCCAGATTACCTAAAGCTATGAGTTCAGACAGGCGGCCTGAATTTTCAAAGTTGGCGGTAGCTTCCAGACGGTTTTCCCTGGGTTCCTTACATGCCCGCACCCACTCTTGTTCGTGTCCGCCCTCAAACGGTTGGGAAATCCGGCGGATCGACCTGGCCGGCTCCTGGAAATGCTCCATCTCTTTCGTTGGCAACAGCGTAGGATTCATTCCATAGGTTCCACACATGATCTTCCCGCGGGTTCCGTGAAATATACATCCGCCCGATTCATCACCCATTTTTTCTCCATCGTTCAGCTCATCCGGCCGGGGAGGCATCCACCCGCCATCGTACCAGTGGAGCGATACCTCAGGCATTCCCGCTTTGGGCAGGTTGTCGCGGCGGGGAAATTCAAAACGGATAAATTCCGACTGGGGAAGCGCATCTCTATGATACTCCGATGAGTTAGCCTGTACAGAAACCGGGTGGTTCAGCATCAACGCCTGAAATGCCGGATCGAGGATGTGTATCCCCATGTCTCCCAGAGCTCCTGAGCCAAAATCCCACCAGCCACGCCAGCTCCAGGGGTGGTAGTCGGGATGATATTCGCGCCAGGATGCCGGTCCAATAAAAAGATCCCAGTCCAAATCGCGCGGCACTCGTTTGCCCCGTTCGGGAAGCGGCATGTTTTGTGGCCAGATCGGGCGGGTCGACCAGGCATCTACATGGGTAACCTCACCAATAGTCCCTGCCCATATCCATTCGCAAATCCGACGGATTCCATCGCCCGAGCTGCCCTGGTTCCCCTGCTGCGTGGCTACGCCGTAAATCTTTCCTGCATCACGAAGTATTCGCGATTCATAAACCGAATGGGCCATGGGTTGCTGAAGAAAAACATGCTTTCCTGCACGAATGGCTGACATGGCTGCCAAAGCATGGGTGTGGTCGGGCGTAGCAATAACAATCGCATCAATATCTTTTTGCTGATCGAGCATGATCCGGAAATCTTTATACTGTTTTGCACGCGGCCACCGTTTGAAGGCGTTGCCGGCATACGCCCAGTCAACATCGCAGAGGGCAACGATATTCTCTGATTCCAGGTTCTTCAGGTTGTTATATCCATACCCCCCAATGCCAATCCCGGCAATATTCAGTTTGTTGCCGGGTGGCGTATGCCCTAAGCCTGATACTGCCCGGGAGGGTATTACCATAAAACCTGCCGTTGCTGTAACAGCGCCACCAATAAAGGAGCGCCTCGATATCTGTTTTTCCGTTTTCTTCATTTTACTGCCATCGTATTAATATATGGTACACCCGGCAAATATAAGCGCTTGTTTTATAATTTCTTCTATTCGAAGCCGGAAGGTGCGGCCTTCTTTCAATTCAATTTATTTATCCACCGGGTTTTTATAAACGAGCTTCCCGTTGACCCACGTTTTACAAACAGACAATTCGAAGTTCTCCATAGTAAAAAGAACGATGTCGGCTCGCTTTCCCGGCTCCAGGGCTCCCCGGTCGGTAAGACCGTACAGTTTAGCCGGATTGCCGCTGGCCATTTGGACTGCTTCTCCCAGAGAACAGCCGGTAACCTCCATGACGTGTCCTACACTTTTTATCAATGGTGAGGCAGAGCCGTAAAGCCCGCCCTGGTCGTTATTCCAAAGCATCCCTTCCGGTGTAATCTGGATGGAATGCCCCTCTCCGGAACGGTAATTGCCCGGTGGCAGGCTTCCATAACTGGTGACATCGGAGGTCAGAATCGTCTTTTCAACGCCTTTTACCCGGTAAAAAACACGAATCTCTTCCGGGAGCAGGTGAAAGCTGTCGCAGATAATACTGGCAGACAACCGATCATCGGCTAACTGCGACCAAAAGGGGTTCCGGTGTCGGTTGATCATGTTGGCGGCCCCATTTCCCAGGTGTGTGGCTATTTTCGCTCCCCGGTCAATGGCTGCAGTGACTGTCTCTGCCGGGGCATT
>CAZILU010000082.1:6935-14458 GCA_964540165.1 uncultured Mariniphaga sp. | reverse complement strand
TAGCTCTTAAAAATCACTTCCACTGCCTGCTTGCGCACCGAAAGCGTGTCAGCCTGCATCCTCCCTGGTCGACCGGTGTCGGGGACTGGCAGAGGAGTCGGGGGCGAAGATTCTCATTACCGACCAGGTGGAAGAGGCGGTCCGGGATTGCGACTTCCTCTATACCGATGTGTGGGTATCTATGGGCGAACCGGAGGAGGTGTGGGCAGAACGCATAGCCCAGCTTCAACCGTTTCAGGTGAACCGTAAGGTGATGGCATTAACCAACAATGCGGAGGTGAAATTTTTGCACTGCCTGCCCGCCTTTCACAATCGGGATACCCGCGTTGGTGAATCGATCTTTCAGACGTTTGGCATCGATGCCATGGAGGTGACCGATGAGGTGTTTGAGAGCCAGGCATCCATCGTTTTCGACCAGGCTGAAAACCGTCTGCACACCATCAAAGCGGTTATGGTGGCCACCCTTGGCGGGTGAAGGGGAAGGTGTCAAAAGGTCCCCTTTCCGTTTCTGATCTCCAGCAAAATTTTCTCTATACCGGCGACAAGTTTTGCGTTGGATCCGGAGAAGTTATTTACCATCAAAGCAAAGGCAATTTTTTTGCCGGCACTGTTTTGAATGTAGCCGGCGTAACACTGCACGCGGGTCATGGTTCCGCTCTTGGCCCGGAGGGTACTTTCCGGGAAGCTGGAGGGGCTGAACCGGGAGAGGGTCCCCTGCCCTGCCACCGGCAGTGACCGGACAAACGATTCAGAAACCGGACTTTTCTGTGCCAGATAACGGAGCATTGCGGTTAAAAATTCGGGGGTAACGCCATTCCGGGTTGACAATCCGCTGCCATCCTCCATCATCAGTGATCTGCTGTCGAGCCCTTTCTCCTGCCAGTGGTTACTGATGATCTGCAATCCCGCCTCCCGCGATCCGAAGCCGGACCGTTCTGCAGCGATCTGCTTCACCAGGTGCTCGGCGATCAGGTTTACGCTCCGGTGGTTTAACACCCGCACGATCTCTGCCAGTGGCGGCGACTGAGTGACAAAAATTTCGTTCAGCTTCACGGGTGACGTTTCACCATAGCGAATTCCCCCGGACACAAAGATGGCCGCCTGGTCTAACCTCGTCAGAAACGCCCCGGCCAGCATCTCTTCGGGAAAAGGGTTAGCCGCCCGGATGGAGAAAGCGCGCCGGTTTTTGGGGATCGTACCGCGTATGGTACGGGTCTTATCGATCGGACTGCCAAAAATCCATGCCAGGTCGCGGGGATCATCGGAAGCGAGAACCTCGTTGTTCCAGACAAATCCCGATGCCTCCGGAAAGACGGAGATGACCGAGGTCAATTCACCGGCCCTGCGGGGTGAGCGAAGGGTGATCTGGAACTGATTATCATAGAGTGACAAGGCATTAGCTCCGGCACCAAAGTAGTTACCCAGATCCTCCCAAAGCCAGGTGGGCGGCACCTTTTCTGCATCGTACAGCGAACCATCCATCACCAGGGCCCCCTCAACCCGGGTAATTCCGGCAGCTCTTACCTGCTGAATCCAGAGATCCAGGAAGTGCGGTACGAAGTAGTGATCTCTGAAGTAGAGCGATCCCAGCACCGGATCACCGCCTCCCCTCACCACCAGGTCGCCGCGCAATACCCCGTCAACAATTTTCCCGGTGTATCCCAGCCGGGTCTGAAACCGGTAGTCGCTTCCCAACAACTCCAGCGCTGCTGCTGAAGTTACCAGCTTCAGTGCCGAAGCCGGATTCAGGATCATATGGCTGTTCTGAGCTATGAGGGTTCGGCCCGTTGCCACATCCACCGCGTGAATTCCGGTCCACGCCTGCCGGCACTCCTCCGATGACTGAAACGCCTGAAACTTGAGCTCCAGGGGTGTTTGTGCCTGTATGGCCACGCTCCAGATAAGAAAAGGGATGATCCATCGGTTTCGCTGCTTCATTTTTATTAATTTTACCCGTCAAAATTAACAGAATGTTGCATAAAACAGATCGAAAATGCTGAGAACCATCTTATGGGTCGGCACGGGAGGCTTTTTGGGCAGTGTCATGCGGTACCTGGTACAGTACCTGATGGAGAAGAGCCTGTCAACCACCTTTCCGTGGGGAACGCTCATCGCTAACGTTACCGGAAGCTTTATCATCGGTATCATCTTCGCCCTGGCCGAAAAGGAGAACCTGATGAGTGCCGAATGGCGTATCTTTTTTGCGGTTGGAATTTGCGGTGGATTCACCACCTTTTCAGCCTTTGCCTATAACAGTTTTACGATGATCAGCGAGGGAGCCTGGGGATCCCTGCTTCTCAACAGTGCCGGCAATCTGTTTCTGGGCATTTCGGCTGTCTATCTGGGAGTTATACTGATCCGGTTTTTTCTGTAAGATAGAATTTTATTCCGATTTGAATCGTTTGAAATGGTTTGAAATGGTTTGATGGGATTTGATGGGATTTGATAGGTTGGATAGGATTTGAAAAAAACCTCCGGAGGAGGTTCCATATCTTTAGAACCGAAATACCACCACCCAACACAAACCTTTGCTGGGATAAAATCGTAAACCGAAGAGGTAAATGAAAAAAAAATGAAAAATGAAAATCGAAGGCAGAACCGGGATGTTAAAAATTTATGTTGGCGAATCCGATAAGGTACACGGACGCCCTTTATGGGAGGAGATCGTGTTTGAAGCCCGAAAGAGCGGGATGGCCGGAGCAACCGTATATAAAGGCGTGATGTCGTTCGGTGCCAGTCATTCGATGCATACGCTAAAAATATTTGCTCTCTCCAACGATCTGCCCCTGGCTATCGAGATTATTGATTCGGTTGAAAAGCTGGATACGTTTACCGCACGTGTTAATGAGCTGATGGATTTAAGCAAAAAGGGAGGTCTGGTCACCTTTCAGGAGGTTGATGTCATCCGTTATCAACGGGGTGAGAAATATCGCAATGGATAGACGGGCTGGTCCTTCTGTTCCGGAATGGCTACGGTCGCATCGAATGGTAAGAGTATCATTCGGATGGCATTCTTCAGTCGGGTTCACAGACGAGGTTAACGCTATGTAAAATATTAAAATGGTGTTTGGTAACCATAAGATAAAAGCCACAAATTTTATATCTTTGGACTGCATTTTTCGGATCAGTCCAACCGATTGATTCCCTGATAATAACAAATTGATTTTTTAAACAATAAAAAACGAACGATCATGTTAATTAGCGACATTAAAGCAAGAGAAATTCTGGATTCCCGCGGGAATCCGACCATCGAAGTGGAAGTACTGCTTGAGAGCGGTGCATTTGGACGTGCTGCGGTTCCTTCCGGAGCATCTACCGGCGAAAACGAAGCGTTGGAGCTGCGCGATGGTGATAAAAAACGGTACCTTGGGAAAGGAGTTTTGAAAGCCGTTGACAACGTAAATAATGTTATTGCCAAGGAGTTGGTAGGCATGGATGGCACCGATCAGGTAGCTATTGACCAGAAGTTATTGGAGATGGACGGCACCAAAACCAAGTCGAATTTAGGTGCCAACGCCATGTTGGGTGTATCGCTGGCTTGTGCCCGGGCAGCTGCCGAGTTTGCCGGGTTGCCGCTCTACCGCTATATTGGTGGTGCGAATGCCAAAACACTGCCGGTTCCGATGATGAACATCATCAACGGTGGTTCTCACTCCGATGCGCCCATCGCATTTCAGGAGTTTATGATCCGTCCCATCGGCGCCCCCTCATTCCGCGAGGGCCTTCGCATGGGTGCCGAGGTTTTTCATTCGCTGAAGAAAGTGCTTCACGACCGTGGCCTTAGCACGGCTGTGGGTGATGAAGGTGGTTTTGCTCCCGCATTGGATGGAACCGAAGATGCACTCAACAGCATCATCGAAGCCATTAAAAAGGCCGGTTACAAACCGGGAAGAGCCGAAGATGGCGGCGATGTATCGATCGCTCTTGACTGCGCCGCTTCGGAATTTTACAGCGATGGCATCTACGACTACAGCAAATTTGAAGGCGCCGGCGGTGCCAAACGTACCCGTGAAGAGCAGGTGGCTTACCTGGCTGAGCTGGTTGAGAAATTCCCGATCGACTCCATCGAAGATGGTTGTCATGAAGGCGACTGGGACGGATGGGTAAAACTGAATGCTACGATCGGTCATAAGTGCCAACTGGTGGGTGACGACCTCTTTGTTACCAACGTTGAGTATCTGAAAAAAGGGATTGAATTAGGCGCAGCCAACTCTATCCTGATCAAAGTGAACCAGATCGGTACGCTGACCGAAACGCTGGATGCCATCGAGATGGCTCACCGCGCCGGTTATACCTCCGTAACGTCGCACCGCTCGGGTGAAACGGAAGATTCGACCATTGCCGATATCGCCGTGGCTACCAACAGCGGACAGATCAAAACCGGATCGCTGAGCCGCTCCGACCGTATGGCTAAGTATAACCAGTTGCTCCGCATCGAGGAAGAGCTGGGCGACAGCGCCATCTACGGATATAAAAAGGTATACAGGAAGTAGGAATTCGTGGTTCGTAGTTCGTAGTTCATCGTTTGTGGTTCGTGGTTCGTGGTTTGGAATTTGTAGAGACGAGGCATGCCTCGTCTCTACCGGATCTGAACGCAAATACCATACATGAATTAGCGTAATCAATGAATTACATAAGATAAAAAAGGCTGCCGGATTTTTCCGGCAGCCTTTTTTATTCGTTCAGACATCGCATCCGATATACCTCACAACTGCGTCCGGGCAAACGGTACGGCATCCTGTCCGGCAAACTCCCCTTTCAAATATTTATAGTATCCGGTAATAGCGATCATTGCTGCATTGTCCATGGTGTACTCAAACTTCGGAATGAACAGGTTCCATCGATACTTATCGGCATTTTCCTGAAGAGCCAGCCGCAATCCCGAGTTGGCAGAGACCCCTCCCGCAACTGTTATCTCTTTGATGCCGGTCTCTTTGGCTGCCTTCTTCAGCTTATGAAGCAGGATATCGATGATGGTATGCTGCAGCGAGGCAGCAAGATCGGCCATATTCTCCGCCACAAAATTTTTATTCGCCTTCAGTTGGTCTCTCAAAAAATAGAGAAAACTGGTTTTCAATCCGCTGAAGCTGTAATTATACCCTGAAATGCGCGGTTTTGAAAAGGCAAATCGCAGCGGATTTCCCACTTTTGCCAGTTTATCGATGTGCGGGCCTCCGGGGTAAGGCAGTCCCATCACCTTAGCACACTTATCGAAAGCTTCACCGGCGGCATCATCGATGGTATGACCGATCACCTCCATATCTAAGTAGTCGCGCACCAAAATGATCTGAGAGTTCCCCCCCGATACCAGGAGGCAGAGAAAAGGAAATGCCGGCGGGTTGAACGGGCCGGACGGCTCCCTGATAAAGAGCGCCAGCACATGCCCCTGAAGATGGTTCACCTCGATAAGCGGAATTTTTGCACCCAATGAAAATCCTTTGGCAAATGATGTTCCTACCATCAGCGATCCCAACAACCCGGGCCCCCGGGTAAAAGCAACGGCCGAAATCTCATTCCGGGCAACGCCCGCCCGGGCAATGGCCCGGTCAACGACCGGGATGATATTCTGCTGATGAGCTCTCGATGCGAGTTCGGGAACGACGCCTCCATACTCCTCATGTACTTTCTGTCCCGCTACCACATTCGACAAAATAACACCATCGCGGATGATGGCTGCCGAGGTATCATCACACGATGACTCGATGCCTAATATGGTAACTGTGGCACTTTTTTTGCTCTCCCGGTTATTGCTAATCATACTGCGTTCTTAATGTGTATTTCCCAAAGCACAAAAATTGTGTAAATAATTGTAATTATTCATCCGCTCCGGAGCAAAATATAACGGCTATATCCCTATTTTTGTTCCGGTGAAAGAGGAATTTCGTTTCATTCATTAAAGGGGGCAAAAATATTAAAAAAGGCTGGAAAATAGCAGGTATTTTTTTTGTGATCGTTTTGGCTTTCTGGGGAGGCTTGTGGTTTGCGATCCAAAGCAGCCGGGTGCAGACCTGGTTGACGCGGCAGGTTGCTACCCAGATTTCAAAAAAGATCGATGCCACCATAACGGTTGGCAAGGTTGATTTTGCGCTCTTCCGCCGCCTGCAGTTGCGCGATGTTTTGTTTGAAGATCAGCAACATGACACGCTGGTTTATGTGTCATCGCTGACGGCAAAGATCGACACGTTCCGCTGGAAGCAGAAGAAAATATCTTTTGAGAAGATTACCCTGAATAACACCCGGATCAACGCCTCCCGTGATTCGCTCAACCGCTTTAACTTCAGCTTTCTGATCGATTCATTAAGAGATCCGCATCCATCGCCGGGCGGTTGGGCGTGGCGTTGCCGCGCATTTGGATTTCACGATGCAGACCTCTCGTTTACCGACCAGGCAGAGCATGCGACCCTGTTGCGACGGTTTCGTAATGTTCAGGCCGATGTATCGGATTTCTCACTGCTTCAGGATTCACTCAGCTTTCAGATCGACCGGTTCATATTTACCGATGGAGAAACACTGCAAATCGATACCCTGAACGCCTTTTTCTCCTTTGCAAACCGGCGGATGGCATTGACCGGCATGAATCTGAAAACAGCCTGGTCGCGGATCGATGACGGCAGTCTGCAGGTCGTGTTTCCCGCAGCGCCGGGCAGCTTCCCCGGTGATATGGAGTACCGGTTCGGGTCGCCTCGTTCGGAGATCAGCTTTTATGAAATTGCCCGGTGGGTCACTCCGCTTCGGGGAATGGACCAAATGGTTCGCTTTTCGGGTGAAATAGAGGGGAAAGGAAGCAGTATGCGTGGCAAAAACATTGAATTATCCCTGGGAGATCAAACCCGCGCCTTTTTCGATTTCTATGCCAATGATATCAGCCGGGTCGAAAACATGTACCTGTTTATCGACCTGAAGCAGGCCCAGACCACGTTTGAAGAGCTGAGCCGGATAAAGCTTCCGGAATCCGAAAAAAGACGATACCTGCATTTTCATGAATCACTGTACCGGGCAGGGCTCATCACATACCGGGGGAATTTCACCGGGTTCCTGACCGATTTTGTCACCTTTGGTACCATCCGAAGCCAGATGGGAACCATCGCCACCGACTTGTCGGTTGTTCCCGGAGAGAGACGCAATATCGCCTATAAAGGAGAGATTGCTACCGTCAATTTTCGCCTGGGCGAACTCATCAAAAATGAAGAGATCGGCAACCTGACCTTTAAGGGAAGTGTCAACGGGAGCTATCAGTTAGACAGGCACCTGGTGGGCGGAAGCTTCCGGGGGGAGATTGCCGATGTGGAGGTTAACGGCTATACCTACCGGAATGTGCGGCTCGATGGTCTGTTAGACAACCGGATGTTTGACGGGCTGGTAGCCATGAACGACTCCAACCTGCAGTTCGAATTTTTAGGAAAGCTCAACTTCAATCCGGAGATCCCCGTGTTTGACTTCCGCCTCGATTTGCAAAAAGCACTTCCCGGAAAGCTCCGTCTGACCGAAATATACCCCGACTCTGAACTGACGTTTTTGATGGA
>CAZILU010000082.1:6125-6925 GCA_964540165.1 uncultured Mariniphaga sp. | reverse complement strand
CAACCGCTTCGACAACCTGTCGGGATCGATCAACATCCACCGCGGAGCATTCAGCAACCAGCATGGCACGCTCGACCTGGGAGGCATGAAAATACAGTCGATTTCGAGCGGACTAAACAACCACTTCACCTTCACATCGGACTTCTTCGATGCAGAGATTAATGGCACCTATCATTTCCAGAATATTGTTGATGCCCTGGAAAAGAGCATGTACCGTTACCTGCCAGCCATTAGCAACCAACAGACGACAAGCCAAAAAACCAACCGCTTCGGGTATCAGATCGATGTTAAAAACCTGGATAACATAACGGCAGTGTTTGCACCGGCCATTAAAATTGAGACTCCGTTTTTACTCTACGGGCAGATGGACTCGGAACAATCGGTGTTTGAGCTGAAAGGGAGTATCCCGATGATTCGCTCCGAAGCGGTGATGCTACGGAATATATTTATCGGCAACAATCCGAGTGGAGAGCAGTACATATCGAGGTTCCGGATTGGTGAGATTCTCCTGAAAAACGGCATGAGTATTAAAAATTTCACCATCGAATCCGAGATGGCTGACAACATCATCAGCAATGCCATAGCCTGGGGAGCGGAAGAGCAGGCAACTGTAAAAAAGACGGCCAAAGCTTACCGGGGAGAGATCCTGACCCGGACGTTGGTCAGCAAGGCAGCGCAGACCGGCAGGCCCCATTTTGAAATTGAAGGAGTGCCCTCCCAAATTGTCCTGGCAGACTCGGTTTGGCAAATTGATCCGTTTACCGTGACCGTTGACAGCACCTTTTTACAGATCGACCGTT
>CAZILU010000082.1:0-6115 GCA_964540165.1 uncultured Mariniphaga sp. | reverse complement strand
ATGGTCAGGAACAACCGGCAGCAGATGACCCTGTCGGGTGCGATAGCCGAAAACGATACGGCTACGCTCACCATGGAAATTGAACAGATCGACCTCTCCTGTTTAGGTGATTACCTGAACCAGGAGCTGCCGTTGCATGGAATTGTTCAGGGAGAGGTTCGTCTGTTAGACGTGTACCACAAGCGTCAGCTCTTCTCCGATTTGCGCATCGACGGCTTTGCATTCCGGGGACAAAAGATCGGGAATCTTGCCCTTCGCAACCGCTGGGATGAGGATGAGCTTGAGCTGCTTTCTGAGCTGTCGATCCAGTCGGGTGACCGTGAACATTTGAAGGCCTTTGGGAGCTATACACCCGAATCGGAAGAGCTGCTCTATTTTGCCGAAATGGACCATCTGCCGCTGGTTATCTTAGAGACCCTGATCCGGAAAAATTTCTCTCACTTCACCGGTGAAGGCACTGGCAGGATGAAGATCCACGGCACGCCGCAAAAAATTCTGCTGACCGGCGCCCTGGAGGGAAGAGATGCCGGACTGACCATCGACTTCACCCAGGTGGCATACCAGTTTACCGATTCCGTCTATTTCAGGGGCGACACCATCCGTTTCGACCATCTCTCCATTCGCGATCCCAGGGGAAACCGGGGCACGTTTGACGGGACCATCGTTCACCGCAATTTTCAGGAGATGAACTACAACCTTTCGATTGCCGCACCACGGATCATGGCAATCAACACAACGGCAAGCGATAATCCCCGGTTCTATGGGCAGATGATTGCCAACGGAAGGATGAACATCAGAGGCAAAGGACAGCAGGTGCTTCTGTCGGGTGAAGCCACAACCCTCTCCGGCACGCAGGCGAACATCTCATTAGCCGATGGCAGCGAGCTGGAGCGGTACGACTTTATTCAGTTTTTAGCTACCGAAGATACCGAGCGGGAAGAGTTCCTCCTGATGCGGCGCGACAACAGCGACTTCCGGCTTGACCTGACCGTTCGCGCAACACCCGAAGCGCGGGCGCAGCTGATCTACGACTCCCAGATCGGCGATGTGATCCGCGCCCAGGGAGAGGGAATCCTGCGGGTTGGCGTCGATAATGATGGCAACATCACCCTGTCGGGTAGCTATACCGTGGAGCGGGGCGACTATCTTTTTACGCTTCAAAACGTTATCAACAAGCGATTTACAATAGAGCAGGGAGGAACCATCGAATGGATGGGCGACCCATACAACGCCATCATCGACATCAGTGCCATTTATAAATTAAAGGCATCACTGTACGACCTGCTGGTAAACACCTACGATAATATTTACCAAAGCCAGCGAATTCCCGTCGATTGTAAGATCCTTCTCACCGAAGATCTGTCCAATCCCAACATCGACTTTGCCATTGAATTTCCGACCGTCGAAGACCGTCTCGTCGATGAATTGCGGCAATATTTTAACACCCAGGAGGAGATGAACCGGCAGATCCTCTCGCTGGTGGTGTTGGGAAAATTCTATACACCCGAATACCTGCGGGGTACATACGAGGCTCAAAATCCAAACCTGATCGGAACCACTGCCAGCGAACTCTTTTCCAATCAGCTCAGCAACTGGCTGTCAC
Source organism: uncultured Mariniphaga sp. (assembly GCA_964540165.1). Taxonomy (GTDB): domain Bacteria; phylum Bacteroidota; class Bacteroidia; order Bacteroidales; family Prolixibacteraceae; genus Mariniphaga. Next base: position 4,512 of record CAZILU010000082.1, on the reverse strand, counting down.
AAATCAACAGCAATGTTGACATCGGACTGAATTACCGGCCGGGAAATGAGATGACCAACGATGAGATCGAGTTAGCCTTAAGTACGCAGATGTTTAATGACCGGGTTACCATCAATGGAAATGTCGGCAATAACAACAATCCCAACTCCTCGAATAACAGTCAGCTCGTCGGCGATTTCGACATCAATGTGAAGTTGATACCCAGCGGAAAAATTCGGTTTAAAGCGTACAACCGGTCAAATAACAACCTGATTTATGAGACCTCACCTTACACCCAGGGCGTCGGATTTACCTTTTCTGAAGATTTTAATAACTTCAGTGATCTTCTAAAAAAAATGGAAGCAATTTTTTCCCGGAAAGAGGAAGATTAGATCTTATTCTATTATCTTCGTAGGCAACTAACCTGGGGAGAAATGAATTTTCGAGGAAAAAATATATGGATTACAGGGGCATCTTCCGGCATTGGCCGTGCGGTTGCCATTGAAATTTCAAATGAACAGGCACACCTGATCCTTTCGGGGCGCAACGCAGCGGCGTTGGATGAGGTTGCTGCACACTGTCGTCAGAACGGCAGTACGGTGCAGGTTGTTCCTTTTGATTTGGGCGATGAAGCCTCGATCCGGCAGGCAGCAGATACTGTTTTATCGGAAGGGATCCCGATCGATGCGCTCTATCATTTCGGAGGCGTCAGCCAGCGCTCTTTTGTGACGGAGACCCCGGTAGAAGTAGACCGCCGTATTTTTGAGGTGAACTTTTTCGGCACGGTAGCGCTCACGAAAGCGGTACTGCCCCGGATGGTTGAACAGGGTGGCGGCCATATTGCAGTCACCTCCAGCATTGTCGGAAAATTTGGATTCCCCTATCGCTCGGCCTATTCGGCCTCGAAGCATGCATTGCATGGCTTTTTTGAAAGTTTACGGGCAGAAAACCGGATGCAGAACATCCGCGTATCGGTTATCATTCCCGGACGTATTCACACCAACGTTTCGGTTAACGCGCTGAACAAAACGGGCGAAGCACACGGGGTGATGGACCACGGTCAGGCCGGAGGAAAGAGCGCTGAGTGGAGTGCAAAAAGAATATGCAGAAAGCTCAAAAAAGAGCGCAAAGAGATCCTGGTGGGAAGCTATGACCTGGCCATGGTGCACATTCGCCGGTTCTGTCCCCCGCTCTACTATTATATGGCATCTAAAGTGAAACCTTTGTAAACGGATTAATATGACTGGGAAAATTAATGGAATTCAGCAATTAGGCGTCGGGGTCGAAAACCTTCAGGAGGCGTGGAAATGGTACCGTGATCATTTTGCCATGGACATCCGCATGTTTGAAGATGAGGCAGTTGCAGAGCTGATGCTTCCACATACCGATGGAAAGCCACGCGAGAGGCATGCCGTGCTGGCGCTGAACATGCGTGGCGGAGGCGGGTTTGAGATCTGGCAGCACAAAGGGAAAAAGCCGCAAACGCCCCAATTTGAAATCAGGTTAGGCGATCTAGGAATCAACATAGGGAAGTTAAAAACCCACGATATCAAAAAGGCATTTGATACGTTTACGAAGGCCGGACTGGAAATTTTGTGTGATATTAAGCGGGAGCCGTTCGACATTGAGCACTTTTTGCTAAGAGATATCTTTGGCAACCTATGGGAGGTTGTTGAGTACAGCGAAGTATTCCGCCGCCGGGAAAAGTCCGTTACGGGAGGTGTTTTGGGCGTGACGATTGGCGTGCAAGACATGGAGGAGAGCCTTAAGGTATACCGCAATCTGTTGAAGTACGATGAGATTGTATCTGACCTGACCGGAGTCTTTTCCGACTACCGGCATATACCCGGGGGCAAGAGTCCTTTTCGCCGGGTATTGCTGCGACATTCCGATATCAGGAATGGAGCGTTCAGCCCCTTTTTCGGAGCATCATACATTGAGTTGATCCAGACCTTAGACAGGGAGCCGAAAGACATATACAAAGGGCGCATCTGGGGCGATCCCGGATTTATCCATCTCTGTTTCGACATCAACGGAATGGACTACTTCCGCAAAAAGGGAGAGTCGATGGGATATCCTTTTACGGTGGATAGTTCGCGCAACAAAGAGTCTTTTGACATGGGAGAGGCTGCCGGAAACTTCGCCTATATTCAGGCGCCGGAAGGAACGCTCATTGAGTTCGTGGAGACCCACCGCATACCCATCCTGAAAAAGTTCGGGTGGTTTGTTGACCTCCGGAGGCGGGGAAACCATCCGTTGCCCAACTGGCTGTTGAAGTTGTTCCGCTTTAAACGTGTAAAAAACTAAGAGTCTGTTCATAAAGTCCGCTGACTGCGTTATGCTTGTCCTCAAAATGGTCATTTACATCAGGTAAACTCACATTTTTCGGACTTCGCAAGCCTTGTAAGCGAACTTTCTGATTCAGACTTCTGACTTCAAAATCATATGCGAATTATCTAAAAGAGATAATTAAGGCCGATATACAGGCCGGAGTCTCCGTCGCGTTTATCGGCAGCCATGCCATAATCGGCTCTGATGATGAAATTCTCGTTCATCGCGATCCGCAATCCGGCGCCATAGGATATGTGTAACGCCTCGGCATTGTCGGCCCGGTAATCTGACATCGGCCTGGGGTGATCTTCGCCAAACGCATTATCGGGCAATGAGACATCGATCTTTTTGGTTACCTGTCCGAAATCCATAAATCCGTTCAATCCTAAATAGAAGTTATTATTAATAAACCGGAAGCGGGTAAATTTCCAGCGGGCCTCTATGTTTCCCAGGATATATCCATCGCCGACCACACGGTTCCGGGTAATACCCCGCAAAGAGGTGATTCCGCCAAGTCCTTCTGATGAGTAGCTCTTCATTTCGGAGGCGATCACCTGCGTCTGGTAATAGAACGGTGTATGGCCGGCGATGGTTGTTTGGTAGTTCAGCCGGTAAGCCAGCGCGAGGTCGTCGGGGATGATGGTAAAATACTGACGGTGTGTGAGGCTCAGCTTAGCGAAGCTACTCTCGGCGCCCAGGAATTCGGGAGCGCCCACCAGGACAATCTCGGTCCAGAGTCCGCGCATGGGATTGGGCCGGTTATCGCGGGTATCGTAAACCAATCCCGCTTTCAGCTCGGGCACGAAGCCCCCGTCGGCCTCTTCGTCAGAGAAAACCGCTGCTTTTTTATACAGATCGTACAGTCCATCCACCGGTGGCAGCAGTTCATCACCCTCTTTACCCTTGTTGAGCTTTTCGAGGTCAACGGAGCCGATTGTGAAGTTCAGCATGTTTACTCCTGCGGCCCACCGCAGATGGTCGCCGGAGAACCGGCCCTGCAGATCCACCTTAAAGCGGAACATTTTCCGGTCGTATTTATAGAACATCCGGGATACGTATGTCTCGGGACTGCTACTGTCATCCATCCAATCGGCATTCATCACGGCATCATAACCGTTAAACCCGAAAAAGTCGTAAGCCTGGTCGGATAGATAGCTGATATCGACGGAAGTCTGCAACCCCTTCAGCAGCTCATCGGAGTCGTAATAAAACCGGTTAATGCCGCTGCCCTTGGTATAGCGCGACACTTCAAAATAGAGCGAGTGGTTGTAGCGCGGGTAGCGTGTTCCGTCGCCGTAATGGTAAAGGTTAACCAGGGCGCCGTACTGAAATCCCAGATCGGTATCGAAGGTGATGGTGGGCAGGGCTCCGAAGTTCCAACCGGTTTTAACCATATCGTTCTGTGCTGTTACAGCCAATGCGGTAAGGGAGAGCCAGAGGGCAGCAATTTTTTTCATAAGCGTTGTCATTTGATGGCAATGGTTCAATATCTGTCGATCTTTTTTACTTCGTTTAAAAAATTCGCTATTTTTGAATGATCGAAGATAGAAAAAATAACATACGGAGATCTTCATTTCTTTGAAAAAGGAAGATTGCGGAACACAGAGCCGTTAAAAAATTAAAAACGCATAACCTGATTATCATGAGTACAAGTAGAAGGAAGTTTTTTCAGATTGCCGGTACGGCCGGTTTAGGGATTATATCGGCAGGTGCTGCCTCCTGTTCTGGAGGTGCAGAGCAGCGTGAATCGTCAGCCCTGGCATCGATCCGGGAGGCTGTTGACAAGAAGCACAGCCAGCGGTTTAACATGAGCGGCTATGCCGCGCCGAAGCTTGAGAAGGTTCGCATCGGCTTTATCGGGCAGGGAAACCGCGGTCCGGGCGCTGTGTCGCGGATGTCGAACATTGAGGGGGTGGAGATCGTAGCGTTGTGCGACAAAGATCCTGCCCGGCTGGAGAAGGGGCAGAAGGTTTTAGCGAGCCGGGGGTTGCCGAAAGCGGTGGAGTACACCGGCAGTGAAGATGCCTGGAAGAAGCTGTGTGAGAGTGACCAGATCGACCTGGTATATATCTGTACCCCCTGGTCGCTGCACACGCCGATGGCTGTTTATGCCATGGAGTGTGGCAAGCATGCGGCTACGGAGGTGCCGGCCGCGGTAACCGTTGAAGAGGCCTGGCAGTTGGTGGAGACCTCCGAGCGGAC
>CAZILU010000081.1:0-14471 GCA_964540165.1 uncultured Mariniphaga sp. | reverse complement strand
GTTTTATGGCCGAGGATGTGCAGCCTCTTTTCCCTGAACTTGTGGATGCAGTGGGCGAAAACAGTGAGAACATGGCCATCAACTATGCGGGGTTTTCCGTGGTGGCTATAAAAGCCATTCAGCAACAGCAGCAGCAGATTTCAGCGTTGAAAGAGGCATTATTGCTGCAAACCCAAACCACACGATATCTGCAAAAACAAGAAGAAACGTGGAAGGCCGAAAATGAGCAGATGAAAAAGCGGTTGGAGCGTCTGGAAATCCTGGTGGCTTCAACGGCAGAGAAAGGGAATGAATAGTCGTTGAGATTGAATCCGATGATGAAGGAAATTTTTAGAGAACACAAATAGATCCGGCCAGGGTGAGGAAACCAAAGTTAAATATTGCCATTATCGACGATGAACGACATGCCATCGAAACACTGGCATACGATTTACGCGAGTCGTTTCCTCAAAGCATTCAAATCGTGTTCACGGAAACAAATCCTTTTGAAGGCGCAAGGCAGGCAAGATTGTTCAACCCGGATATCCTTTTTCTGGATATTATGATGCCCGGTCTTTCCGGATTTGAATTAATAAAGCTCATCAATGATTTGAGCACTAAAGTTATTTTAACCACAGCTCATCCGGAGATGTTAACAGTGAGCAGAGAGGCAGGCGCATCGGACTGCCTGCTGAAGCCTGTATCCATCCCTGAGCTCGAAGATATCTTGAACAAAACGATGATTTTATTAAGGCAGAAATAATTTTTATTATCCATGTCTTTCTTAAACTCATCCATACCTGCATTTAATCCTTCGGTTTGGTTGTTTTACTCATTGGGATTTTGACTGTATTAATCTTTGAATTATTTTTAGATAATAAAAGATAAAAACATATAAAAATATTAAAGTATTAGAAAGCGATCAAGAATAAAAATATTTACGTATGAAGAATTGGAAGGACTTTTTGAGGTTATCGCAAACAAATACTGATAAAGGCAGAGACTGTTCTGTTTAACTCGTTTAATACAATTACGAAAGAATTAAAATTATCATAGGTATTATTTATTTAAAAACAAAAAAGTGAATTTATGAAAACAAAATTTTTATTACATGCAATGCTGGTATTTTCAGTATTAGTGCTATTGGTTAACCAAGGTTGTGAAAGTACCGAAGATGAACCGGAAGTGATTTTAGAGCCCATTCTGCTGGACTGTAATTTTTTTAAGACCAATCAGGTTTTGGAGGATGATCCCGATCGTCCTGTGGACTATGTTGTTTCTTGTGTTGCTGCGGTAACCGGGAATATCGTTGTTAAAGCGGGGGTCGTCATTGAGTTTAGTGATGATGCCGGGTTGAATGTGAGCAGTGGTTCCTTGAAAGTGGAGGGGACTGCATCTGCCAAAGTGGTATTCACCGGGGTAAATAAAGTGAAAGGCTCCTGGCGGGGAATTATTATCTTTTCAAGCAGTGTCAATAATGTGATTGATCATGCGATTATATCTTATGGTGGAGGAAACTCCTTTAACTCCAATAATGACCGGGCAAATCTGATCTGTTATAATGGTAAGGTTGCTGTCACAAATTCAGAGATCAGTCATGGTAAGGAGCATGGCTTCAGCTGCGTATATTCATCCAGTGAGATTATGGAATTTTCCGGTAATGTGATTAGAAATAATGAAAAGTACCCGGTTTTCTCATTAATCAAATACGGATTTAATTTTGACAGCTCGAATAATTTTATCGGAAATGAGATGGATTATATCTTTCTGAAAGGGGGACGGGCCATTGAAGGGAATTTCACCTGGGAGAAGACCAGTGTGCCATTTCTTATTGACGGGGTCTTAAAGATCAATGATAATCAGTCCCTTGTTTTGAGTCCGGGCGCCGTGTTACTGTTCGAAGATGAAAGTTCCATTGTTGTTGAGGAGGGAGGGTATCTCTCTTCTGTAGGTGAGCAGAATAACAAAATAACCCTATCGGGTATAGTATCCCAACCCGGGTCATGGAGAGGAGTACTTAATTACTCTGATGATTTGAGAAATGTGATTTCCCATACGGAGATATCTTATGCCGGAGGCGGAGCCCATAACAGCAACGGGGATCTGGGGACGATCATTGTATGGGCCAATGCTACTCAAACGGTTACGAATTCTATTTTACGGGATGCGGCATCTGCAGCTGAATGCGGCGTATTGTATTATCCTAAAGCAACCCTGACGTTAGCCGGGAATACCATTACGAACATTTCAAACGAATCGTGCGAAAGGTAATTGTAATTGGTTTATACGTTTTGGATTGATTCATTTTAGTAGTTTTAAATTTCAAAAAAACAGGAACCTAAGGCTCCTGTTTTTTTTGAAATAATTTTTTAGTACATGTTCAACTCTGCTGCAATGACTAAAAATAGTCATTTCCGATGATGCGTTGTTTGATCTCCTCTTTGCTTTGGTTGAAGGTGTATGAAATGCCAACTTCAATGATCCGGCCCTCGTAATCGTACACCCAGTCGCGCTGAAAGACTGCCATTCCTTGGTTTGTTGCGCCGGTATAGCCTCCGGACTGATTGGTTTGCAATAGATCGAGCATTTTAGCATAGAGATTCCAGCCTTTCCACTGATCGGGCGAATAGTTGAGGGCAGCATTCATCATTTGAAATTCCAGGTTTTTGCCCTGAGGGGTAACGGATGTTGATGTATAAGAGTAGTCGACCGTTAGCTTAAGGGGACGCACAATTTGCCAGGTAAGGTTCGATTTTGCATCGCCGTTCAGGCTGTTGCTGTTGCTCTGGTCGCCAAACAGGGTTTCGTTCGATTCGACTGAAAACCGGTAGAGCGATCCGCCCATAAAAAGTTTTACATTACGTGCGATGTCTAAGTTGAATCCCAGCTCACTGCCCGATGCTAACTGGCTTCCCGCATTAGTGAAGCTTCTGAGCAGCACTCCCCCCTGGTTTGCCAGGGTATAATCGAGACGATTAACCCGGTAGATGACATTGGATGCCGAACGTACAAATCCGGTTATGAACATATTGTGTTTTCCAAGGATCCGGTTATAGGTCAGGTCAACATTCCAGCTGTACTCCGGCTCCAGCAGGGGGTCACCCATTTCAAAAATCTCCTGGTGACGTCGATAGAGAAAAGGGGCCATATCTTTGGCGGGAGGCCTGTTGATGCGGTGACTTGCTGCCAGCGAGATCATGTCAGCTTCCGTGGCCTGGTAACGCAGGTGAAGCGTCGGGAAAAGATCAACCCGGTCCTGTATGAATTTGGTTTCGTTGAAATCACGGCCAATCTCTCCAAAAACGTCATACACCTCTTCAAAATATTCCGTACTGCTTACATCCATTTGCTGATCTAAGTACTCCATCCGCAATCCCAATATATAGTTAAGTTGTTTGATGGTTCCCGAGAATTCGGCATAAGCTGCATACACATCGCGGTTCAAATGGATGGTATTATTGAAATAGTCGTATCCCTCAAAATTGCCGGTGTTTACATTTACCGTATCGTATTCATAAATGCCCTCCAGCCTCACCAGTTGCGTCGATGCTCCCAGGTTCAGGGTCGTTCCGTTGTCAAATTTTTTCTGGTTATTCACTTCGAAACGATAGGCATCGAGCGGTGTTTCGTCGCGCTGGAAGGAGTGAAATACCGCATCACCGGGTTGTCCGGAGTAGTAATCATAATAGAGGCGGTCTCCTTCGTAGGCATACTCCTTGTTGTCGATGGTCTGTTCGAGATTTGAATTTTCGTACAGGAAGGATGCATTGAACGACGAATTTTCATCCTTTTGACGGTTGAAATTCACGCTGACATTTTGGAAATGACCGTTTCGGTTCACGTCGTTTGGATTGTACAGTTCGTACAGAGAGCCTGCCAGAGGCGATCCAACGGTATTGTTGGTGAAGTAGGTATCGTACTTATAGTGAGCGGCACGTCCGGTATACCGGTCAGCGTACTGGTAGTTGGCCGAAATTTGCGACAGCTCGTTTAGCCGGTAGTCTGCACCAATGTTGGTATAGAGGTTCTCATCCCACTTTGGCCGTGCCCCCATTCCGTCAAGGATATAGTAAGTGCCGGCGTTGGGTTGTGTATCGTCCTGATAAATATAGGTATAGATATCACCGATCCCCTTGTTGTGCCTGTTGGTATAATTCACTGCCCCGTGAAGGCTCAGCTTGCTCCAGTTGTAATTCAGGTTGAGGCCCCCGTTGATCCGGTTATTCTCCAGCTTGTGGTTGCTGAACAGATCGGTTCCGTTTTTCCAGGGCGTTCCTCCGGCCATTCCGGTCGCCTGAACCGTCAGACCTCTGTTGGTATTCTCTTTGGTTGTGATGTTTATGATCCCCCCTTTCCCCTGGGCATCGAATCGCGATGTGGGAACGGTAATAATTTCGATATTCCGGATGTTCTCTCCGGGGATCTGTCCAAGCAGCACCATAGCACTGGTGTTGGATGGTTTTCCATTTAAATAGACGACAAAGTCGGATGAACCGCGAACCGATATTTCGTCCTCGCTGTTAACGGTTACGGATGGAAGCTTGCTCAATACATCAATGGCTGTTCCTCCCCGGGCTGTTTCAAAATCCGATGCCCTGTAGGTTCGTCTGTCAATTCTGTTGACCGAAGTCCGGGCCGAAGCTGTTACCTCCACCGCTTCAATGCCTATAACACTGCTCTCTAACTCAATCTCTCCCATATCAATTTCCCGGGTAGTGGATGAAACGGTTACATTGTCAATCTCCCGGGGATTATAACCGATAAAGGAGACTACCATCTGGTAGGTACCATAAGGGATGTTGTCGATGATGAATTGTCCGTTTTCATCGGAGACACTGCCGGTAACCGCATCTTCTTCTCCCGGCTTCATTATAGCAACGGAGGCAAAAGGAATATGCTCATCGGTGGTTTTATCGCTTATTACTCCTTTTAGTTTGCCCTGCTGGGAGAATGCTACAGAACAGGTTAAAATAACTGCCAGGGTTGTAACAAATAATTTGATCATTTTATGTCCTTTAAAAATAATATAACACCTAAATACCTTTTTGTATTAAAAAGATGCAATTATAGTGATTTGAATTGACTTTCAAAGAAAAAGTTAAAACTAGTTTTATTGGTTCGAGAATAAATAACGGATTGTTTGATAAGTTTCTAATTCGTGTTAGTCTTTTTTCTTTAAATTGTCTTGGCAATTTTTATCGTAGGCCTGACCTCTTGGCACCAGGTATTCAAAAATGATAGTGTTCCCTTCATCATCTAAACGCACATAAAAGAATACCCTTAAATTGCCTATTCGCAAGCGGTACGTATTTTTAAATCCTACTAATTTTTCGCAGTTGCTCAGTTGTCCAATACGCTCCGCTTCTTTAACTTCAAGAATCGTTTTTTTTACAGAATCGAGCATTTTTCCCGACAATTTTCTAACTGCCTTTACAAATGTTTTGGAATATTCAATGTTCATAACCCGAGCCAGGCTTCAAATTCTTCTTTTTCTTTGTTGTCAACTACTTCTTTTCCTTCTGGATACGTTTTTGTTAAATAAGAGTATAGCTGTGAGTCGCGGATATTTTCAGCCAGTTTGTCCAGCGATTTTTCAATTAGGGCTTTAAGATTTGTTCCCTCTTCGGCAGCCCTGATCGACAATACTTTGAATGTATCTTCATTTAAGTCGATGATTTTTCGTTTTCTTACTTTTTCCATTATTTTTATATTTTCTTGCAAAGATATATTAAATATATCGTATATACAATATATATTTCAGTATAATAATATTTGGAATGAAACGAGCATGAAAAGGTTTTAACACAAACGACAACGATTAAAATGTATGCGAGTTCCATCGGGCCGGAAAAACAAAATGAAACCGGTTGAAATAATCAGGTAAAAAATTGATCGGAAATCGATCGTTGATAATTCAGGTTATTACAAAAAACGTTAGCAGCGATTGTAATTCAATTACTGCATCAGCCGGTTCAGCACCATTTCGCTGAACTCTTTGCGGGCGAGGCTCTGGATGGTCTCTTCCGAAAGAAGCCGGTCGATCGCCTCCCGGATGGGGCCGTAGGCGCTGTGTAGCGGGCAGGGATTGGCTGCATCACAGTTCTTGAGTCCAAATCCACAGCCGGTGAAGATCTTGTCCCCCTCAATGGCGACAACCACCTCCTTCAGCGTGAGCTCTTTCCGGTCAGGATCAAAAAAGTAACCCCCGTTCTTGCCCTTCACCGATGCCAGAAAGCCAATCCGCACCATCCGCTGCAGGATCTTGGCCGTAAACGAGGGAGGAGTGTCAATCTCCGTCGCTATCTCCACAATCCCGGGCCGGTTCCCCTCCCGGTTCTGTCGCTGGATGTAAACCAGCGCCCGCATGGCATACTCTGTCTCCTTTTTAAACACGTTGTCAGAATTTAGATTACAAAGGTAAAAAAAATTAGTAATGATTAAAAGACCTTTTTGTCAACTAATAAAAAGATTTTTATATTTGCACGGAAAAATAGTAAAAATCAAACTGTATGAAGACAAAAAAATTATGGCTGGGATTTATTGCTGTGATGGTAGTATCGTTTGGTGTACTGCTTTATTACGGCCGGGAGATCTACCGGGAAGCGCCGCCCATTCCCGATAAGGTGGTGACAGAGAGTGGCGAGACCCTTTTTACAGGGCAGGATATTCGCGACGGACAGAATGTATGGCAGTCGCTGGGGGGCCATCAGTTGGGAACGATCTGGGGGCATGGTGCTTACCAGGCGCCCGACTGGACGGCCGACTGGCTGCACCGGGAGGCGGTATTTATGCTGGACCGGATGGCTGCTGATGCGCATGGCAAGGCGTATAACGATCTGACCGAAGAGCAGCAGGCTGCGCTTCGCGTTACTTTGCAGCGCGACATGCGGACCAACACCTATCGTCCCGATCAAAAGTCAATTACTGTTTCGTCGTTACGGGCGGAAGCGATTGCGCACAACAGTGCCCATTACGGCGGACTATTCACCGATGATCCGTCGCTGGCTCACCTGCGCGATGCTTACAGTGTGCCCGAAAATTCGCTCAAGGATCCGGAGCGGGTGCGACTGCTCAATGCTTTTTTCTTTTGGGCCTCCTGGGCTTGTATTGCCGAGCGGCCGGGGCAGGAGATCACCTACACCAACAACTGGCCGGCCGATGAGCTGATCGGCAACCGGCCTACCGGTGCCATGATCCTATGGACCGGCTTCAGCGTGATCATCCTGCTGGCAGGGATTGGCCTGATGGTATGGTACTACGCCTCCAAAAGGGAGGAGGAGGCGCTGAAGGCCCCGGCATCACACCCGTTGGTCCATGCCGGACAGACGCCGTCGCAACGTGCTACCCTGAAGTACTTCTGGGTAGTAACCCTGCTCATTTTGGTGCAGGTGATCATGGGGGTTATCACCGCTCACTACGGGGTGGAGGGCCAGGCGCTGTATGGCATACCGCTGGCCGACTGGCTCCCCTATTCGATATCCCGCACATGGCATGTACAGCTTGCCATCTTCTGGATTGCCACCTCATGGCTGGCTACGGGCCTTTACTATGCACCGGCCATCTCGGGTGTTGAGCCGAAGTTCCAGCGGCTGGGTGTCAATCTGCTGTTTGGTGCCTTGCTGGTGATTGTGGTTGGTTCGTTAGCCGGGCAGTGGATGGGCGTCATGCAGAAGCTGGGTCTGGTGGAGAACTTCTGGTTCGGACACCAGGGATATGAGTACGTTGAGCTGGGACGGTTCTGGCAGATCTTTCTCTTTGCCGGTCTGTTTATCTGGTTGTTCCTGATGGGTCGGGCGATATGGCCGGCACTGAAACAGCGCAGCGAGAGCCGTCACCTGCTGATCCTCTTCCTGATCGCATCGGTAGCCATCGCCTCTTTCTATGGCGCGGGACTGATGTGGGGAAGGCAGACCAACCTGGCCATCGCTGAGTACTGGCGCTGGTGGGTGGTGCATCTTTGGGTAGAGGGTTTCTTTGAGGTGTTCGCCGTGGTGGTGATGGCGTTCCTCTTTGTGCGGATGCAGCTGGTGCGGGCCACTACTGCCACCATCGCCGTACTTTTCACCACCATCATCTTCCTCACCGGAGGTATCTTAGGTACCTTTCACCACCTCTATTTCACCGGCACGCCCACCGCGGTGATGGCCATCGGCGCCTCTTTCAGCGCTCTTGAGGTGGTGCCGCTGGTGCTGATGGGGTATGAGGCATTTGATAACCTGAAGATATACCGAAGCTCGAGCTGGATCAAAGCCTATCGCTGGCCGATTTACAGCTTCATCGCAGTAGCCTTCTGGAACCTGGTGGGAGCCGGGATCTTCGGATTCCTGATCAACCCGCCCATTGCCCTCTACTACATGCAGGGGCTGAACACCACGCCGGTGCACGGGCATACCGCGCTGTTTGGGGTGTACGGGATGCTGGGCATCGGACTGATGCTTTTTGTGCTGCGCGATATGGATACCGAGTCGATATGGAAAGAGCGCTGGGTGAAGTTTGCATTCTGGGCTATCAATATCGGTCTGGCAGCGATGGTGCTGATCAGCGTGCTGCCGATCGGACTGGCGCAGACCTTCGCCAGTGTGCAGGATGGTCTGTGGTACGCCCGCTCAGCGGAGTTCCTGCAGCAGCCTTACCTGGTGACTCTGAAGTGGCTGAGAGCTATCGGTGATACCATTTTTGCCCTTGGCGTAGTGGCGCTGGTGTGGTTCGTATTCGGACTGAAGTTCGGCTGGAGTTTGGAGCGAAAAAAATAGCTGACAGGAGCCGTCTAAAACGGATGATTTTGGGTTTATTCTTTTTTTAATCTATTTTGCGGTTCCGGACAGCCAGTCACGTGGTGTTGTCCGGAATCCTTTTTAATGGTTGTTCTATGGGGAGGGTACAGGTTGTAAAATTTTTCAGGAAGCTGCACAAGTGGCCGGGTATTGTCATTGCCGGCATTGCCATTCTGTTTGCGGCATCGGGCATTGTGATGAACCACCGGCAGACCTTCTCGGCTGTTGATGTGCCCAGGCGCCTGCTTCCTCCCAACTACCGCTACGAGAACTGGAACCTGGCATCGGTGCGGGGATCGCTGCCGCTGGAGGACGATTCGTTGCTGATCTATGGGAATATCGGCATGTGGATGAGTACCCGCGCCCTCAGCATATTCACCGATTACAACCAGGGATTGCCCCGCGGTATTGATAACCGGAAGATTTACTCCGTGGTTGCATTTCGTGACCGGCTTTTTGCGGGTACCCACTTTGGCCTCTATGTGCGTGAGCCATCGGTACATCGGTGGCAGAAGGTCGACCTCCCCGTGCGAGAGGAGCGCCTGGCTGATCTGTCGCTGAAGGGCGATACCCTGCTGGTGCTCACGCGCCATTACCTGTTGCAGTCGGTCGACGGCCGCTCTTTCGAGGTTGTTCAGTTGCCCGAGCCGGTAGGTTATGAGCGAAAAGCGGGACTCTTCACCACCCTCTGGCAGCTGCACAGCGGTGAGTTGTGGGGATTGCCGGGGAAGCTGGTGGTTGATCTGTTGGGGATCGTTACGATCCTGCTCTCTGTGACCGGACTGCTGCACTTCTTCTTTCCGAAGATGATCCGGCGGAAGCGAAAACGTCATCAGCCGGTGAAGTCACTCGCTTCCAAATTCAAAACCAATCTGCGCTGGCACAACGTGACCGGTTACATATTCGCCCTCTTCCTGGTGATCAATACCCTGGCCGGCATCCACCTGCGGCCTCCCCTGCTGATACCCATCGCAGGCAAACAGGTGGGGATCATCCCGGGAACGCACCTCGACAATCCCAATCCCTGGTTCGACAAGCTGCGCCGGGTGGCGTGGGATGAGGAGCTGAGGCGCTACCTCTTTTCCACCTCCGATGGCTTCTATTGGGGTAATGAGACCTTGTCCGGGAAGCTGCATCCGGTGGTTCCTCAACCCCCGGTGAGCGTGATGGGGCTCAACGTGTTTGAGTACATGGGTAACCGGAAATACCTGACTGGCTCTTTTAACGGTCTCTTTTTGTGGGATATGAACACCGGCGGGAGTGTCGATTTTTTCACCGGTGAACCTCATATCGCCTCTAAAGGTGTGGGACGGCCGATTGCTGCCAATATGGTGGCCGGACTGGTGGTGGCGGGGGAGGATGCCTGGTGGTTCGATTACAACCGGGGAGCGCTGCCGCTGACCGGACGGCGTTTTCCCGATATGCCGCGCGAGGTGTTGGAGAACTCCCCGATGTCGCTGTGGAATGCAGCGTTGGAGGTGCACACGGGACGGATCTTTGAACACCTGGTGGGTCCATTCTATATCCTCTATGTGCCGCTGGCAGGGCTCTGCCTTATTATGGTGCTGGTCAGCGGATTCCTGATCTGGTGGAAGGTTCATCGGAAAAAGAGATGATAGTCTGTGTTTTTAATAATGAATTCTACGAAACAGCTATGGCGGTTTATGCCACAAAAGAGTAAAAAAAAATGAGTTTACGACTTCTATCGAGCGCTGTTAAAAAACGATAGAGTGAGAAAAATAAAATTAACAGAGTTCCATCTAATGCCAAAGAAAACCTGCAATTTTAATCCGATTTAAAAACTATTTTTTGTTTGGAAATAGTTTTATAAGAACGATAAAGATAATTGTAACTGAAAAAGCTTGAATCAAATTGGATTTTGATACCCAGGCGCTACAATGAAATTCCTTATCAAATAGTACCAAATTGGTTAATGGAAATAAAATTGCATAAGCAAAAAAGAATATTAATGCTTGTATTATTACTTTTTTATATCTTTTGATCATAATGTTATTGTTCAAAATAGTTATCAATTATGGTATTGGTTGAAGAATAAACCGCTCCGGCCACTGCTCCTGTGCTTATTGCAACAGGATAGCTCACTGCACCAGCACCTGCTGTTGAAACCGTTGCCCCAGTGGCAAGAACTACCCCTGCCATGCTTCCGGTAATGGCTCCTGATACATCATCAGTAACAATTTCATATCCTTCTTCTTTCCACCAGTCTGAGAGATCGTCGGTAGTTTTGTCCCACCAATCTTCAACTGAATTCCATGTCTCTACCCACCAATTATTTGAGCTACTGATACTTTTTAGAGTTGTATTGCTGTTTTTATGTTGTAAGTTGTTTAGTTCTTCATCCTTAAATTTTTCTATTATTTCCGGATAGTTTAAAGTATAGTACCACTTTTTATAGTTTTTCACCCAATATTGATAGGAGCTATAAGCTGTACTGGTAGAACAATATATTATTGCGGCTTCATCTTTTGATAAATTCATTGCAGCTACCTGGTTAATATGATTAAGCTCATTCTTAAGCCTACTAATATTTTTATCTGAATAGCTTTTTCCTAATAACTCTGATATTTGATTTATCAGATCAACTTGTATTGCAGATAAATTACAGGAATTTAGATCCTTGAGTCCTGAAGACTTTAGCCTTCGATTTGAATAATTTAAAGCATTCATATAAATAGCATAACTTTTTTCACTTTTATTCAGCGTTTTGCAAAATTCTAAAGTTCCCTCATATGCGATGGTTTTATAGTCAATCGTTTTTGCATTTTTTAGAGTGTTGGTTGCATTTTCTTGCATGAATTCTATGGTAGCGACTTTTATTTTTTTGAAATTAAAATCTAAACCCATATTGTGTAATTTCCCTACTTCAATATATTCTTCCGGAATATTCAATTTATAATCGAATTCTTCTTTTTCGCAACTTTGCATGAACATAGTCAATATAATAACTAAAATACTAATTGAAAATAGTTTGTTTCGTTTCATAGGATAAAAATTTTAAAGAAAGATGTGTATTCGTTTTTTCATTCTGAGAAGATATTAGATTTGAAACCTCCTTTTTTGAAATGTTTCGGCTTTCCGGTGGGGACTTCTTTTAACCCGATTCCGTAATCTAAAACTTACTTTTCTTCTGTTTTAGATTTATAATATGGTTTTTAGCTTGTATTCATTGATTTATTTATTTGGAGTTATCATTTTCATCCATCAAAGATATGACTTTTTCTAAATCAATAATTTGGAAAAATCTTGATAATCAAGGTTTAATATTTTATTTGCATAATGAGATTTCCCATCTGCAGGAAAAGACTTCCAGATTGCATAATTTGTGAAATGGAAGGAAGTGAATAATTAATTTCGATTTTTTGCCAGTTGGATCAGATTTTGTAATGTTGGTGGTATAAAAATATGAAAAAAAGTAGTACGATGGAAAAAATAACACTAAGCCTGCATAATGTTTCTCTAAAAAGACAGATAAAGGCCTATGCACAAAAAAGGGGATTGAGTGTTTCCGGCATTGTAGAGAATTACTTGCAGAATCTGATAAAGCTTGACAAACAAAAAGCCGGAGCAGACTATAACTTACCGGGGGAATTGGATTCGTTACTCGACGGCATTGAGGTAAATGAAGAGACGCAAAAACAGGAGTACAAAACCTTAAGAGACCAAATGTATGTCAAACATAAAAGTTGCTGATTTTGAAGATGCGTTGATAAATTCTCTGGCAGAAACGCACCATATGGATGCGATTCTTACCAATAATACTTCAGATTTTCTCCACTCAAATTTGCCCGTATATCGGCCGGTTGATTTTATCGCACTCTACAGATAAATATTTTTATATTGTCCATTGCGAACAAACAACAGCAATTCAGGGATTAGTTTTTTTTGATTTATTTTTTGAGGGCTCTCAAAAATGAGCATAGTAATTCTGTACAGCAAAATCAACTGTTTACTGTGTAATTTCACATCCCTAAAAATTTAATATCTTTTTTTTTCCTCCTTTCCTTTTTTCCATCTTGTTTTTCCCTGATTTCCGGAGCAGGGCATCCCCCGTGGATGGATTATTCCAACCGTATCTGGAATCGTTTTTTTAACAGGTTCTCTATTTCGGTTTTCTCTATCGCTGCTTCGAGCATGAAAGAGATCATGCGTTTCCACAGATAACGGATAGTAAATTTCTTGTTAGCTTTTAGTATGGCAGCAATATCTGTAGTTAACTCCGTGATTTGGTTTATTATGTGTGCTATCTGCAGGCATTGGTAATAAACTTGCATCGCAGAGAAACTGTCCCGTGAAAATTTATGCTCCAGATTATACCCGTGATTTTTCTGGCTATTGAACCCTTCATTTTCAATTTTTTGCCGCAGGCGCCCGCTGTCACTAACCCCCGCGCAATTGTTGGCATCGATGGGCAGGTCACTCAGGTGAACAAATCGTTGTAATTTGTCAGCATATTCTCCTTTCCCTCCGGTTTCTTCCACACATTCCACCCAGTTCAGGTAATGACCCCGGTAGGAAAGCCCTGTTAACCATTGGTAACCGAGGTGTACCTGTTTTTTGTCTTTTACCCTCAAAACCTTGCACTTCTGTTCCGGGTTAAACCGTTTCTCCCAGTGAATATCTTCCTGAAGTGTCTTCAAACTGTTATCTTTCAGGGTAACAATATAGTTCCAGTTGTTTTGTTGGCAAATATTAAAAAAGCCTTCCCACGGATAAAGTCCGTCAGCAACAATAATAATAGGAAGGCGCGGGTATGCTTTCTTGATTTTTTCTGCAAGGCGCTTAAATGCTGCCCGCTCACAATCCTGCTTGTCAAAATCGACCTTCCCCTGGTTGCTTATCCATTCGGTGGCTATGGAAAGGCTCATCCCCGCATGGGTAATCAGCTTGGCCTCCAAAACATTGTGAAAATAAGTAGTTTTCCCATTTTTTGAGGTTTTTGACAAACAACTATCGCAGTGTTTGTAATCGTAACTGGCTATACCAGTACCGTCAATAGCTACCAGGTAACGCCCCATGAAACGTTGGCCTGCCAGTACTTTTTTACGTAGCAAAGCAGAGATGGAATTATACTTCAGTGTTTCAAAGCTGTTAACATCGGTCAGCAGAAAAACATCGTTGACTGTATCCATGTGGGGAAGCCTCATGTTGAAAATTTTCCGGTAGTTCTCCCTAAAGCGTGGCTCAGTCCTGTCGTTGTTAAAAGCGTTCCTTGTTCCTTCTTTGAATAGAAACATGGATATGCCACCCATAACAATTTCATCAATCTTGTAATGATGCCTCTCTCTTGGGTCAGGCAGCTCTTTTAGCTGCTGTTGCAGACCGGGAAAATGTTGCCGCATAACCTTGGCAGACTGATAAATAACTGATTTGCCAATCTCTAAAGGCTGTTGTTTTAAAGCATGTTCCTCCAAAAGGAACTTTTTAAAGATTTTTTGAAATAATTTGCTTATATACTTAATATATATTATATTTATCACATCGTTTTAAAGAAAACGAAAATGCCTGCCAACAAAATAGAGAAGGCAGGCTTTTAAAATATAAATAATTAAAAATAAACAACTTATGGAGGAACACATGCCCCTCCGGGGGCTGGTGTGCCGCGTGCTAAGATAGTGCGAAAAATATTTTTATACAAGTATTGTAACTCATTAATTCATAAATATCTCAACTATTCTAAAAAAATTCCCTGAATTGCTG
>CAZILU010000080.1:0-14790 GCA_964540165.1 uncultured Mariniphaga sp. | reverse complement strand
TCTCTTTCTTTTTCAAAGAGTTGTATTATTGATTATTTTCATGCGGAATTGCTGGCATTTTCAAATAAATTTTGTATATTTAGTAACGCTTGACAGCTAAAAAGTTCCGGAAGAATGCGTTACATTTAAATCGTACGATTATGAACTTCACCGGCGAATTAAAAAAGGCAATTACTATTGCCCAATCCCTGGCTAAAGAGTATTCAAATGGTGAATTCTCTCCGGCTCATCTGTTAAAAGCGCTCCTCCACAAAGAGGTCGGACTGACCCCACTCTTGCTTGCTCTGGAGCAGGATCTCTACTACCTCGAAGACTGGGCTGATGTGCGGATTGAGGCTTATCCGAAGGCGCCGCGTGTTCCGGAGAGTCCGGCAGGCGATAAAAATGTGCAGGCGGTATTCAGGGAGGCAGAAACCATTCGGTTAAAGCTTCCAAAATCCGGGGATTAGTCCATTAATAAAAGCAAAATAGAACTCTTTAATCATCGACTGTTCTTTCCCTGCTACCCGCACATTCTGATAGAAAAGTTCATTCTCAAGAGGTCTGAAAAACTGACGAATCTGCTTCTCTTCAGCTTTCAGCTTCATAGAATCTTTAGCCATCTCCTCTCCCGAGGCATTTCTTTTATCCGGATAATCATGAAACAGGGCTTCAGGCAGCTGATCGTATATACCCATACGATTTAGATGAACAGTCAGCGTTTCATCGCCGTTTTCGAACGATTCAACCTCGGCACTGCCAACATCCGTTGACCACTTTCGCTTAAGATCACCATCGAATGCCATCAGAAGGTCATTAACCGTTGCTCCCTGCCCTAACAAATTTAAAACAAGGAATTCAGCCTTCATGTCAAAGGGTAAAGCATTAATATGCGCTGCGCTCTCTTTCCGGTTCATACCCACAATTTAAGAAAAAAAGCCGGAATAAAAAAGAGTTAAAAACCGTTTTTTGTCAAACCCCGTTTTACTCTATGAATAAAAAACAGGAAGGATTTATTCCCACCGAAAAGGAGTCGAGCACTGTTCCATCCTGCCGAAAACGATAAACAATAGCATTTTGCGTATAATCAATGGCATCAGCAACATAGAGATCCTGACGGATGGGATCCGAATCGAGATGGTAAAAGAGCCTATCCCCGGCAGCAATAAAAGCCTTGTCGGGCAGATCCCTGCTGGTAACTGCCATTTTAAAAAGATCTCTGTTCACATAAAAGAGGGTATCGCCAGTCTGATTCATGTCCAGAGAAGAGGCAAAAACCTCACCCTTAAATCGATAAATCTGCTCTACCGTTCTGGTTTGAGGATCGATCCGGAGAAGTGCTGAAGAACTGTTTTCCAACGGAATATGTCTGTAACTGCCCCCCGCAAGAACCCAGATCTTTCCATGTTTATCTACCTCCAGGTTTTTGGGATGGGCAACAGCCTCAATCGTACCTGTCAACGCATCGGTTTCAACATCGATTTCCAGAATAGCATCGCCGGCTACCCAATCAGAAACATAAACGTATTTTCCAACCTGGACCATCTGCTCGGAGGTGTGTTCGCCCAGATCGATTGAACCGGTAATCTGCAGGTTTTTGGGATTAAAAATGGTGATATGATGTGCATACAGGTCGGAAATGTAAGCTTTGTCATCAGAAACAAAATGGATATACCGGGGGGAGGTCAATCCGGTAATGGAACCTCGGTATTCCAACGTACGGGCATCGGCAACATAGATCCTTCCTGAATTATTCATAACGATATATAGCTGGTCATCCTTGATGGCCAGCGACTGGGCAACATCCCCCAATGGAGCATTATTGCGGGCATAAAAGATTTGATTATTAACTTTTTGACTTTCTGTATTATAGAACGATAGCGAGCTGTTCCCGTACATAAAATTGCCTTCACAGGCGATGAATACACCCTTTCGGGTATCAAGGTCGAAAAAGATTGTTTCCACAGGCTCATCTGTACAGGAAACCATCAGCCAGATAAAAGTTATAGTCATTAAATAATAGTTCATGAGCTTCGGAACTTAAATGCAACAGAAAATGAATAAAAACGACCCGGCATCGGCCTCCATAAAATGCTCTGATAATCCTGGTCAAATAAATTCTCCACCGAAATCTTTACCATCCAGGATAGATCTCCATATTGTATCTGCTTTGAGAGAGAGATATCACTCAACCAGTATCCATTCAGTACCCGCTCAAAATCGGACTCCTCGTTGCTGGAATTGGTATAACGTTTCCCTGTAGCGGTCAGGTCATATTTCAGGGTAAACTTTTTCAACCCGGCACTCAAAAAAAATCCGCCCTGATGTTTTGGAATGTATATCAACTGCTTACCTCTGGAGGCATCGACAGGCCTGGCAGCATGGAGGTTGGATGTGGCCGTATATGCATAACTTCCTCCGGAGTGGAAATCAAATTTTTGGTTTTCGTATGACAACCGGTATTGGAACTCAACACCTCTCGACAAGACATCTTTCAGGTTTGCTGCCTCCCAGTAATAGGCACCATTAATGGCTGGCCGCCAGACAATCCAATTTTCAATTTTCGAAACAAAGCCCGTAAGTTCACTCTTTAGAACAAAATTCCTAAGAAACAGATCAGCCCCGACCGACAGATCTCCTGTATATCCATCTTCCGGCAACAGGCCGGGATTTCCTCCCGGCAACCAGTAAAGGTCATTGAGGGTGGGTTTGTGGTAATTCCGAGCCAGATTAGAACGCACCATAACCGGCATCCTAAGAAACGGCTGCCACTCAATTCCGGCGGAAGGGATAAACGGCACCAATTGTTTGTCGTAATTTTCAGACCGGATCAACAAAAAAGCAGCCAGCCTGTCCGATGGTTTAAGGTGCAGATTCATCAACAGACTGGTCTCTGAACGATCGTTTTTATAGCCCCCCTCCATCAGATGGTCAATCGCCTCAACCTGAAAATAGTTTGCATTAAGAGTGACCGTTGCATACGTTTTATCATCAAATTTTCGGAACAACCGCAGGTGATTTAAAAAGCCCGTCTCCACACTTCGGGAATCTTCATTCACATAGCCAAACGCAGGGGTTGCCCGGTAATAATCCAACCGGGTGGTATTAATACCCGAGAAAAATTGGTAATTGACCGTTTCGCTATATCTTTTCCAATCGAACTGAGCCCTTACCTGGAGGTCTTTTTGGTACTCATCCCGCTCGGTTCCCTGGTATGACATCAGTTGTGGCAGATCGCGCTCTCCCTGTTGCACCCAGACCCTGAACCCGGACATTCGGTCGGAAAACCGGCGCAGGTAGATCTCCTGAAGCACTCCTGCCTTGCGGTAAGCAGCGCCCTTTTGAGTATCCATCTGTTTGGGAATTACCCCGGTATTGTAAAATGAAAAATCATTCTTCGATGCATCATAAAACAGACGGGTTGATGATTGTAACTGTCGCCCGCCGGTTCTGATCTTTATAAATGATTTTTGTGAATGAAAGGATCCCCGCTCTACCAGCCCTTCCAGATCCCAGCCGGATCGCCATTCGGGCGTGTTATCCAAATGGATGCTGCCACCCAGCGCCCCGCTTCCCCGGGTCATAGAACTCCCTCCGTGCAGCAAATAGACCTCGTCTGTGAAGTAGAGCGGAAACATCGATAAGTCTGCCACGCCCCGCATCGGGGAGTTAAGATTCATGCCGTTCCAAAGAATTTGGGTATGCGTTGCTGCTGTTCCCCGGAAACTGGCAGTGGCCTCCGAACCACGGCCATATGACTTGATAAACACCGTTGATTGCCCTTCGAGCAGCGCAGACAGGTCAGCCGTCAGGTAGGAGATCAATTGCATTGAGTCGGGACGTGTGATTTTTAATCCGGCCTCTTCAACTTTCCTCTTTGCCAGTACTCTCACCTCGCGAATGTGTAACATATCGGTGATCGATTGTCCGGCAGACATCCCGGGAACGATCAACAGTATAAAGATCAGATATATATACACCCTCATCATCGCTTCACAACCATATGATATTCAACAATTTTTCCCAGCTGAACCACTACCTGGTAAATCCCCGGTGCCAGAGATGAAACGTCGAGCTGTTCACGATACGAAGCAATGGGTTGTGATAAAACAACCTGTCCCGTAATACTCAGCACAGTTACCCGGCCGGCAAATGATCCGCCCGAATCCGGATAATTGGCAACCGGAAAATCGGTTGCAATCCCTTCAATATTCAAGATAGTATTGGCGGGATTTGGATACAGACGAACCAGCGACCGGCTGTATTCAGAGATAGCGGTTGAACGCCTTCCGGACAAAAGTACAGCGTTATTGCCTGAAGAGACAACCAGCGGGGGCTCTGATTCTATGCGGACAACGACGGTTCCATTTGCATCCGTATAGTAATCTCTGCCGGCATTTACCCTGGCATTCACAACCGGAGCAAAACCGGCTTCCACAACCGCACCATTTTCCCACGAACAGAGGGTTTGCCCAAGAGACACCTCCACCTCGTCGTTCAGCCATACGGAATCGGATGAAACAAGCAACCGGTCATAATTCCAGGCAGCGATAATATCAGGTACATGATACAGTGCCACGGTATCTCCGTTTGAGACCTCCACTACATCAAAATTGTTCAGATAGTGACGACGGTTCAACCGGGCAATCCACGCACGGGCAAAAGGCGCCGGATCGGTTTTTCCTCCCCATCCATAATAGAACCGGCCGTCGGTTTCAACCGAATAGAGGTAAAGCTTTCCTGCGGCAGCATCATCACTCCTGAATTGATATGAGAGACCGGCTTTGTCCATCCCGGCTATAACTGTTTGCAGGAGCGTTCGTTTCCCATCCCATCCGGAATCGGTCTCTCCCATAGCCACATCAGGATTTGAAGCAACATCCCCGATGTCTACCCATTGCCAGGGCAACAGGTTCTCATCTTCACACGCAACCGTCAAATAAACCCGGATCTTCTCGTCTGGAGAAAGAACCTCTACCTCAACCGTTTGTTCCAATAAAAAGCCTTCCGTTTTTATGGACAGCAACGTTTTTCCCGGAGCCCTGCTGACAAAACAGAACACTCCTTCGATAAAAAAAATATCCCCAACAGCCGGTACCGAAGAGCTGTATTGCAAGGATATCTCCATCGGATCCATATATTCATCATAAACCCAGGCATCCAACCATATCGTATCGCCCGGATATACCGATGAGAAATCGGTAAGGAGCTGTATCGAATCGGGAACAACCACACGAACGGATATGCTTCTCTCCTCACCACCAGCCGAAACAGTTATCTGCGAAATACCCGGAAACAGAGCCCGCACCCATCCATCGGTATCTACCGATAAAACATCGGCATCCGATGACGTAAAGGAGAAAGGCACATCAACCTTCCTCCCCCGGTTAAAATAGCAGGCTTCCAACCGGAGTGAATCACCAGGCAACATCCGATCTTCCGATGGGAAGAGCACCAGCAAGTTCTCTTTTCCAATGGTTCCCGGTTGTGGCGTTACAGCCTCCACCCATCCAACATCGGTTGACAACTCACCCAGCCAGCCGGCGCTGACCAAATTTGACGACACAATTTTCACAAAATGAATGGTGTCAATAGCTATATAATGGCCCGAATCATCAATAGCCCACGAAATATCGACCGGATCCCCTCCGGCTCCTTCAACCTCTGCCGTATATGGATTATCGGGAAGAGAGGTATTAACACCCTGTACCCGTGGGTGGCAATCGGCATATCCAAAGGCCGGAGATGCCACCTTTATCTCCCCGGGGTTTGAAAAATCAATGGCTGATACCAGAAGAGTCCCGGCAAATGAAACCGAATCGGAGGGATACCCCGGAAAAATATCTTCCGATGGATAGTAATCCTGAAGGTTAAACTGATTGGCCATAATCCAGCCACTCCCCTCCAGGTTGTCGGTCCAGAAAATATCGCGCGTCGTTGTTTTACGATAGGTAACCTGGTATCCCCTGCGGGTGCCCGAATGGTAATGGTTACTACCGGCAATCTCGTACCAGGTATCATCGGGAAAACCGTTCCGGTTTTCATCTTTCATCACCCACACCACACCAGGTTCTGAAGAACCACCAAAAGCATTGCCGAAAATGGTAAAATCGATGCCATAAGGGTTGTTAGGGTGGTTGACACAACCGGAAGAAAAACCCAGTACCAGGTAGCCGCCAAAGCTTCCCAAAGATACGGTGCTGTTGAGATTTTCGGTCATTCGCTGCGCAGCAGCCGGCGTGCCAATAAACTCCTTGTTAATGTGCTGTCCCGGAGCTGGCAGATACTCCAGCAACCGGTTGGCAACGTTCTGTGATGAAACAGACAGTGCTGCAAAAACAGATAGTGCAAAAAAAGTAATCTTCTTCATTCCCCGTTGTTTAGTTGAACATGGGGAAATAAAACGACAGGTAAAAATACCGCGCTTTTATTCCCGAAAGCTATTTGAAAATGGCAGGTCTTCTGGCTTGCCCCGATTATCGGCCGCCTTCCCATCCCAACATCCGGGGACAGTGGCAAAGGTACCGTAACATGAAAGGCTTACAGCTGCGGGTACAGCTCCGGATTCACACCGGATTCCCTCTTTTCAGCGAACCATCTTCTTCTAATTAAACTATATTGCCGGTTTTTTCTGCAAAATTAATAAACCTTGAACAATTCCATGTTTAGAATGTCATAAAATTATATTTTATATTTAATCAGATGAAGATACCGTTTTTATTTCTACTAACAGTGTTGATCAATGCTGCATTGTTTACAGAAGCACAGGACCATACCGATGCAGTGATCATTGGTCATGTGGTTTCGAAAGGCGAACACATACCATTTGTCAATATCTTTCTTGAAGGAACCAATATTGGAACCACCACCGATGTTACAGGCCACTATATGATGGTTGACTTGCCGGAGGAAATATTCAGACGATCACCCTTTCCGAACAACTGAAAGAGGAACGTTCACAAAGTTTAAGCGCTTCGATAAACTGGGATAAGCCCACCGAAAAACACATCTATGGTTTTACACTGGATGGTTTTTACACCCGGCTTAAAGATGCTTTCATTCTTGAAGAGACAGGCATGAATAGAGCGGGCAACTCATCGATGGAGAAAAGAAACGGAGGAATAAGCCATGTGTATGGCACCACATTGGAATTACGCGCCAATTATAACCGGATAGCGCAGGCAGAAGGCGGGATCACGGTGCAAAAAAGCCTTCATAAAAAACCGGTTGCCTGGTCAGAACAACTGCCGGGAACAAAGGAATATCTTCGTACACCGCAAATGTACGGCTACTATACCTTGACATTCACTCCCGGGAATCGCTTCACTGCATCCTTTTCAGGTACCTATACAGGCACAATGCTGGTTCCGCACTACGGATTAACCAACGATGCAGGCACTCCCGAGCAGGATCTGCTGTTCGAATCACCCCGGTTTCTGGAGATGAATCTGAAACTGGGCTATATCTTCAATGCAGTCCGGTTAGACTCATCCATTGAACTCTTTGGAGGAATCAGTAATCTGTTGAACCACTATCAAAATGATTTCGATACGGGAAAAAACCGCGACAGCAACTATATTTACGGACCAGCGAAGCCAGGAAGCTTCTTTTTTGGATTGAGAATCTTTAACTAATCCGGCAGTGCATCTTAAAAGAGATGTTTTGGCACTTCAAATAGAAGAATCTTTAACAAATCCTTCAACAGCGATAAAAAGCAGCTGCCTTTAACGGATAAATCAATGCAATTTCGGTGCTATTTTACCGGCTTATACTTCTTTTCAGGCCGACTTAAGGCTCTAAAAATCAACCACATTCCCGCCAACACAAAAGGCAGGCTCAACCACTGCCCCATGTTAAGAGCCATGGTTGATTCAAACGCCTCCTGATCTTCCTTAATAAATTCAATAAAGAATCGGGCGGCAAAAATAAAAACAAAAAAGGCTCCGGTAAGAAATCCCTCCCGGTGCTTAATCCCGGGACGCCGATAGAAAAACATCAGAATGCCAAAGGAGACCAGATATGCCATCGTTTCATAAATTTGGGTCGGGTGCTTTGGCACTGTCTCTCCGTTTCGTTCAAAAATAAATCCCCAGGGCTGACTGGTTTCAATACCATAGATCTCCGAATTCATCAGATTCCCCATTCGAATAAAGGCACCGACCAGGGCGGTTGGCACCACAATACGATCGATAGTCCATAAAACATGGCGCTTGGTAATCAGTTTCGAATGAATTAACAAGGCGATAATAATCCCGATAGCTCCACCATGACTGGCCAATCCTCCATGCCACACTTTATATATTTCACCGGGATGCTGTGAATAGTACTCCCATCCGTAAAAAAAGACGTGCCCCAATCGGGCACCCACAATGGTGGCAATAATGATATAGAAAAAGAGGGAATCGATCCATCGTTGCGGCACCTGTTCCGACTTTAACATCTTTTCACCAATATAGTAACCGATTAAAAAGCCGGAAGCAAACAGCAAACCGTACCAACGAACAGAAAAGTGTCCTACCTGTATCAGTTCCGGACTGACATTCCAATGGATAAAATTTAAATAGTGTATCATTGATCAAATTATCTGGTAATTACATTGAACAGTCCCGTTTTTATGCTTCGCCCTGTCCGTGACAATGTTTGTACTTCTTTCCACTACCACATGGGCAGAGATCATTTCGGCCAACCCGCTTTTCTACACGCACCGGTTGAGGCCTGGAGCGTTCACCGGTTTGCGTATTAGCGCCCTGCATCGGACTTTCGGCTCCGGGAAGTTCTGATTTTTGAGTGCGGTAACGGCTCATATCCATACGTTTTCGCTCCTCAGCCTGCCGAACCTGATCAGGGCTCTGAATCGGAATCTGTCCTTTCATCAGGGTATTGACAACATCTTTGTTTACCTTGCTGATCATCACTTTAAAAAGGTTAAATGACTCAAATTTATAGATCAGCAACGGATCCTTCTGTTCGTATGTCGCATTCTGAACCGACTGTTTCAGATCATCCATCTCCCGAAGCTGCTCTTTCCAAGCCTCGTCAATGGTGATCAGCACCACCTGTTTCTGATACGATTTCACCAACTCTTTTCCTTTATTTAGATATGCTTTTTCCAGATTGCAAATAATCTGGAACATCCTTTTCCCGTCGGTAATGGGAACAACGATATTTTTATAAACCTGCGATTTTGTTTCAAATACATTTTTTATAACCGGAAAGGCCTGTTTTGAGATATTCTCTACCTTTCGCTTATAACTTTCAATCATCCGACCGTAAATCCTTTCCGTGATCTCACTTACTGACAGCTGCTTAAAATCACTTTCCGAAACAGGCGATTCGATGGAAAGCAGTCGCAACAACTCCATATTAAAATCCTCAAACTGATCGGATCCATCGTATTCATTCACCAGCTCCTCTACCGAATCGTACATCATATTCAGCAGGTCAACGTCCAGTCGTTCGCCAAAGAGCGCGTGTTTTCGCTTTTTGTAGATCACCTCCCGCTGGGAGTTCATCACATCATCGTACTCCAGCAATCGTTTTCGGATGCCGAAGTTATTCTCCTCCACTTTCCTCTGTGCCCGTTCGATCGATTTTGAGATCATGGAGTGCTGAATAACTTCACCCTCTTTCAATCCGAGGCGATCCATCACACCGGAGATCCGGTCTGATCCAAAAAGTCGCATCAGATCATCTTCCAGCGATACATAGAACTGCGATGATCCCGGGTCACCCTGTCGGCCGGCCCGGCCTCTCAACTGCCGGTCAACGCGGCGTGAATCGTGGCGTTCGGTACCGATGATCGCAAGACCTCCGGCCTTTTTAACCTCGGGTGACAACTTAATGTCGGTTCCTCGTCCCGCCATATTGGTAGCAATCGTAACAGCACCCGACCGACCAGCCTCGGCAACGATCTCCGCTTCACGGGCATGCAGTTTAGCGTTCAACACATTGTGCTTAATCCCGCGAATCTTCAGCATTCGGCTCAGCAGTTCGGAAATCTCTACCGATGTTGTACCGACCAATGCCGGTCTTCCCTGACGGTTCAGCTCAACGATTTCGTCAATCACGGCATTGTATTTCTCCCGTTTGGTCTTATAAACCAAATCTTCCCGGTCGTCACGAATAACCGGTTGATTGGTTGGGATCACCACCACCTCCAGCTTGTATATATCCCAGAACTCACCGGCCTCGGTCTCTGCCGTACCGGTCATGCCTGCCAGCTTGTGGTACATGCGAAAATAGTTCTGAAGCGTAATGGTGGCAAAGGTCTGTGTAGCTGCCTCCACCTTTACATGCTCCTTTGCTTCAATAGCCTGGTGCAAACCATCGGAATAGCGGCGACCTTCCATAATTCGGCCGGTCTGTTCATCTACAATCTTTACTTTATTATCGATCACCACATACTCCACATCTTTTTCAAACATGGTATATGCTTTAAGCAACTGATTGATGGTATGTACGCGCTCCGATTTAACAGAATAGTCCTGCAGCAATTGATCTTTCTTCTCCAGCATATCCTCCGCAGGCAAACCGGAGTTTTCAAGCTCGGCAATCACCGCTCCCATATCGGGTAATACAAAAAAATCGGGATCGGCCATCCCTTCGGAGATCAGATCAATGCCCTTGTCTGTTAACTCCACCGAATTTTGCTTCTCTTCGATGATAAAAAAGAGCGGATCGGTGACCAGATGCATATTTTTATTGTTCTCCTGCATGTAGAAATTCTCCGTTTTCGTAAGAATCGCCTTTATCCCCTCTTCGCTCAGGAATTTAATTATCGATTTATTTTTCGGTAATCCCTTGTGTGCCCGGAGCAGCAAAAGACCACCCTCCTTCTTCTCATCGTCGGTAGCATCCTCTTTGGTGAGCAATCGTTTGGCTTCGATAAAGACCTGATTTACCAAATCACGTTGTGCTTTATGGAGTTTTTCCACATACCCCTGTAATGATTCAAACTGTTGATTTTCACCCTTTGGAATAGGACCAGAGATGATAAGGGGTGTACGGGCATCGTCAATCAAAACCGAATCGACCTCATCAACGATGGCATAGTGGTGCTTTCGCTGAACCAGATCTTCCGGATTAATGGCCATATTGTCGCGCAGGTAGTCAAATCCAAATTCATTGTTTGTGCCATAGGTTATGTCGGCATTGTATGCCTTTCGACGGGCTTCAGAGTTGGGCTGGTGCTTATCGATACAGTCAACCGTCAGCCCGTGAAACTCAAACATGGGTCCCATCCACTCAGCATCACGTTTCGACAAATAGTCGTTCACCGTAACAACATGGACGCCCCTTCCGGCAAGCGCGTTCAAAAAAACAGGAAGGGTAGCAACCAGCGTCTTTCCTTCCCCGGTTGACATCTCGGCTATCTTTCCCTCATGAAGTACAACACCGCCAATCAACTGCACATCGTAATGTACCATATCCCAGGTAATCTCATTTCCGCCGGCAATCCATCGGTTTTTCCATAAAGCCTTCTCCCCCTCTACCGATATTGAAGCACGTTTGGAGGCAAGATCCTTATCGTAATCCCGGGCCGTAACCTCAATAACTTCATTCTCAAAAAAGCGGCGGGCAGTCTCCCGAACGATGGAAAAAGCGGTTGGCAAAATTTCATTCAGTACCGTTTCTATCTTCTCATCAATAACCACTTCCAACGCATCAATCTGCTTATATATATCTTCGGTATCCTGAATCTCTGCCTCCTCAGCCTGAACCTTCAATGCAGCAATCTCATCCTCTTCCGCCCGAATCCGATCCCGTATGATCTGTCGCAATCGGTCGGTTTCTCCTCGCAGCTCATCGACAGAAAATGAATTGAGGCGCTCATACTCTTTACGTATCTCTTCGACAATCGGATTGATCTCTTTAATATCCCGGTCCGATTTGTTTCCAAGAATCTTACCCAATATCGTATTTAAAAATGACATATTTCCTGTTATTAAATTACCACCGTGCAAATTTAGTCATTTGCACTGCGTAAAAAAAGAAATAAATTGGATAAATTTAAGGCCTTGAATTGGCCGGAAGAAAATAAGCCTGCTGATCTGTCCATCCGCAGCCGGCAGAAATTTACCGGAAAGAAAATTTTAAACAAGAACAAAAGATCATGGTTGATATAGATTGAAAACACTCCGATAAAACAACTGTTACATGAAAAAAATTTCCCGTCTGATTGAAAGAGGAATCATCTACATACTTATTTTGCTGATGTCTGTCATTCTTATCCTGGCAACCATTGAGCTGGCACACTATGTGATAAGAAGCATCCTTAACTCAGATTATCTGCTGGTTGACCTGGATGAGCTGATGGATCTTTTTGGCGTCTTTCTTATGGTTCTTATCGGCATAGAGCTACTGGACACCATAAAAGTCTATCTCCGGGAGAACCAGGTCCATGTGGAAGTTATCGTACTGGTAGCCATTATCGCGCTGGCCAGGAAGATCGTCGTTATTAAAATCGAAGAGCTCTCCGGCGAAACCATTATCGGTCTCGGAGTGCTCATCCTGGCGCTCTCAGCAGCCTATTTCTTCATCAAAAAGGCCGGCTTAATGGTTTACCAGTTCACCGATGAGAAGCCTGTCATAGAGCAAAAACCACCGCAAAAAACCAATACGTTGTAAGCATCGGCGAGGCCCCACAATAACCATACGGCACAGCGTAAGATTTATGGAAGCAGCTCTTCCGGAATTTTCCTGATGGGCCTGATATCGATCGATTTCAGAAACCACTCGGCTCCCTCCGACTGCAACTGGATCTTCCCTCCGGTAAGCGGGGTAACAACGCCATCGTTAACCGTTCCAAGCTGATTGTTAACCATAACAACCACCCCATTGACCACATGAACCGAGGTTCGATCGAAACAGTAAAGATCAATCGTATTCCACTCCCCGACCGGATTTTCAGCATCGGTTGATTTTAATATAACCTGACCATTATGCTCCTTGCTAAACATCTTTATGGCTCCCTCTGTGGCATACTGAAACGCTCCGTCAGATCCGCCAACAGCCGTTTCACAACAGGTATTGTTCATCAGATAGGTATCACCCAACCTTCCGTGAAGCATTTGGCATTCAATATTTACCATCCATGTATCCAGCGCCTCCCCAAACGCCCCAAAGCTATGGTACAGCAATCCGCTGTTCCGGCGCGTGTAAACATCCTGCCCCCACTTGTAAACCAACCGGAGGTGGTAATTGGCAAAGGAATCACGAGTAGCCAGAGAGCCATTTACCTCCCCCGATATCCGGATCATCTTTTCTCCATTCGCATCAACAACAGAAAAGACCTTATCAACCGTTGCCGACTCAGCCAACGCTTCAAATCCGTTAAGGGATTTACCTAAATAGAGATCCCACTGATTCAGATCGGTTCCGTTAAAAAGGGATTGCCACGGTTTTTCATTCTGGCATGAATTGACCAGGAAAAATAAAAAGAAGGAAAAAATCCATACATGCTTCTTCATCTTATTTAAATTTTATTCGTGTTTTTTTCGATAATATCCATACGCTAATATATCGCTTTCTCCGGCTTAATGAAACTTATGTAGTTTTAATCATGCCAGATGTTGACCTGGATCATTCGGTAAAAAGTAAAAAAAACTGTCCCATAAATATAGAACAGTTTTTTAGTACCATAATCAAAATAGCCAAATTAAACCATCTCCTCCTGAATAATTTTTTTTGCGCGATCAAGGATAGCCGTATCATCTAACAGAACAATCCCCCCGTTTGGGCCCGGTTCCATGTGAATGCCTACGGCTGCACCATTGGTATAGTTTGCTCCACCGAAATAGTTCCTGACGGTATCTTCTGTTAAACCAAACTCCTCTGCAATTCGTTTGATCGATCCGTCAGGAAGGCTGTCTTTGATCTTACGCAACTCATTAAATGTGATTTTTGACTCCATGATGATAATGTTTTTTATTTTGTTTATGCAAAAATTTATTTTGTATCTATTAAGAAACCGTAAAATTAAAATTAATAATTAAATAACGAATGTATAAAATTGAGGGATTAAAACCAAATATGTAAAATAATCTTTATAAAGATATCGATCAATCGCAATAAACTGTTTAACAGAACACTACCACATTAAGCCTTACGTTATTAAAGAAATAACAAAAAATAATTAACTATTTTTAACCCCGGAAAGGCTTAATAATTCAAACAATCGTAAATTGACTGATAGATTCCCGATCGAATATTTAATTGAAAGAGCATTGAATTTTCCCGGGTTGGATGAACCCGGTTCGAAAGAAAGACAAAAAGCACCTCCGGATCCGGGTCTGCCCACGCCAT
Organism: uncultured Mariniphaga sp.; assembly: GCA_964540165.1. Classification (GTDB taxonomy): domain Bacteria; phylum Bacteroidota; class Bacteroidia; order Bacteroidales; family Prolixibacteraceae; genus Mariniphaga. The sequence goes on along the minus strand of CAZILU010000080.1, from coordinate 507 downwards.
GGTACCGGTATATCCGGTATGCCCAAAACTGTTCTTCCCTGCGCTAAGGGCCGGATATGCATCTTCCGATTTTTTTAAATGATTATCGATTAAAGGCTTATCAAATCCCAGACCTCTTCGGTTTCTGCTTTTCGGAAACTGTACCCGGGTAAATTCGTTCACTATATCCTCAGAGAAATACCTTTTCCCGGCATAATAGCCCTTCTGCAAGTACATCTGAAACAGTTTTGCCAGATCGTTAGCCGTTCCAAAAAGGCCGGCGTTTCCCGAAATCCCGCCCAACGCCGCTGCCCCCTCATCGTGCACAAAGCCCCTCAGTTTTTCATTTCGAAAGAAATCGTCCGTTTCGGTAGGGATGATCATTTCGAGAGGGTACCAAAGGTAAGGATTATACGTCAGGGATGTCGCCCCCATAGGTTTATAAAAATTCGTTTTAAGATACGCTTCGTAAGGCATACCGGTCAATTGCGTAATCATCTCGGGATAGAGATGGAAGCTCAGATCGGA
>CAZILU010000079.1:0-15135 GCA_964540165.1 uncultured Mariniphaga sp. | reverse complement strand
TGTTACAAATTTTATTGCCCGGTTATGTATAAAAATATCAACGATAGAAATTGGAAGATCAAGATGATCCACCTACTTTTTTTAACCGGATATTTGAATTTTTTGTCGGCTCAAGATATTCATAAGGGTCTAATAGCACATTGGGGATTCAACAACGACAACAACGATATAATTCTGGATGAGTCAGGTAATGGATTACACGGTACGGCATATGAGATCAGTTATGTTGAAGGTATACAAGGACAGGCAATTCAATTTAACTCAATCCGGGATGCCGTATTTTTCCCGGCTAAAGATCACCTTGCTTCAGAGGCTGTCAGTGAACTGACGGTGGGAACCATATCGCTTTGGTTTAATTTTCAAAATGTGGGTGGAAATATTTTGCCTCTGCTCTACTTTGGAGAAAAATCGGAGGATGCCCCGCATAACAGCTTAATAATTGAGATCGGGCATGGAGCAAACGGTGGCGATCCCGATAACCGGCGGTTATATTTCACGATCGTAAATCAACGGTTTTGTTTTGATTCCCGCGAGAATCTCTCTCCAAACAGGTGGTATCATTTCGTGGCGGTGGTGGATTCAACCAGAAATACCGGATTTTTAAACGGAGTTGAATTGATCAATCGAAAATATAATCTCGGATCCGATTCAACATACAGTGATTTTTTTGCTGATGTTCCGGCAAAGGAAGTTCTCTCTTTAGGCTACGGAAGGTTTGGACGGGATAATCGTTTTTTTCATTACAAGGGATTGATGGATGAAGTGAGAATATACAATCGTCCGCTCTCACCCTTAGAAATTGAGGTGCTTTGGAATGAAGGGAAACGGATGGCCGGAGCGCCGGACTATAAAGATGTTCACTATGGACCATGGGAACGAAATGTGTTGGACTTTTGGCGGGCTGATTCTGAAGATCCGACTCCTCTGATCGTTTTTATTCATGGCGGAGGATTCAGGTCAGGAAGCAAAGAGAATGTATCTCTGCCCGATCTGTTTCAAAGCCTTGAGAATAAGATCTCTTTTGCTGCCATAAATTATCGCTTCAGAGAAACCACCCGGCTTGATACCATCATGTATGATTGTGCCAGGGCAATTCAGTTTTTACGATCCAAAGCAACGGAATGGAACATTGATAAGAATAAAATTGCTGCTTATGGCGGATCTGCCGGAGGTGGAGCATCGCTTTGGCTGGGATTAACAGATGATTTAGCCAATCCGGATGCAAAAGATCCGGTATTAAGAGAATCTTCCAAAATACAGGTCATCGGCCATCAAAATTCGCAGGCAAGTTATGACTTTGCTGCCTGGGGCGAAATTATAGATTTGCCGGAAAACTGGATGGAACTTTATCCACATCGTGAGGATCTGGATTTGTATCACATCGATTCAAGAGAACAATACCGTGATCCTGAAATTGTTGAACTCAGGGAACTGCTTGATATGCCGGCACATCTGGATGAGAAGGATCCTCCCATCTACCTTAGAAATATGAACTCAACGGCCCCACCAAACACAGCAGCGCAGGTCATTCATCATCCGAAACATGCTATCTATCTTAAATCCAGGTTCGACGAAAAAAATATTGATGCCTATCTGTTAACTCAATCTTCACCTGCAGAAAACCAAAAAAATGTGATTGAATTTTTTATTGAAAAATTTTCCGGAATTGAAACAGGGATGTACGAATACCGAAATAATTCCATAAAAATTTACCCCAATCCTGCGCGTGAATTCATTCAAATTACATCGGATGAATCTGTGCAGTCTATAGAAATTTTTAATGTTGAAGGAGAAAGAATCTATTTCGCAAAAGATCACGAAAATCATGCAGTACCTGTAACAAAATGGCCAGCCGGAATTTATTTTCTTAGAACCGATACCAACCAAACTGCCAAAATAGTAATAGATTAGTTGTGGATGCTGGCAGGTTGAAAACGCATGTGGTAAGTATGCTATTCGTTGTAAGAAGCGTTAAAAGACAAACACTGGATAGATGCAATGAACGATTCGACCTTTGTGGACACGGCTCCTTATACCGGAATAGAATATTGCAAAATAAGCTGGGAATCAGCTTTCCTTAATACACAATATTACCTTTATTTGTATTATAACGATACAGATATTATTAAAGAACTGTATGAGCTGAATAAAAAGTGGATGGAAAAGGTTGCCCGGCTTCATCCGGATGGAATCGTTGAAAACGGGTTGAGCGATCATGAATCGATGGAGCCCGTTCCGGTGCAGTTAACGGGCGCCAGTCTGAAAGAAAAGGCAATAACTTTAAAAACCGTATCTATAGCAATAAAACTGCCCGGCAGTTCTCCGGATTAATAAATAATCCTAAAAACTGCCAGGCATCTTTTCAGATAATAAGAATAATCATGGAAGTATCATAACTAAAATTCTGTAATTCCTGTTAAAATAAGCATCTGTCCCAGGGTAATGAAGATGTATATAATTATTGGTTACAGAACATCCTACCGATCTTCCAGGATCCCTGCTATCAGTCATTCCCAATGTATTCCAGTTTGTTCCGCTGGCATTTATTTCAGCACTTAAAATTCTCATTTTTGCTGTTATGCCAGTGTTAAAATATATAGAAACATAATTTTTTGTGGCATCTGTCGTCCCAGTCAGTTCCTTTATCTCCTTAAATACAATTCCGGATGAGCCTAATTTAACGGTTCCTGTTACATCCAGGTCTGCATCCTGTGTAAGATTGGAGGGTCCGGTAATGATGCCGGCTGTCCAAGTATTACCGCTCACATGTAGCTGGTCGGCTTTCACGATACCTTTAAAGTATCCTGCCCATTCCTGTAGTGCAGCATCCTGATAACCGAGCGCCCCCCAGGGTTTGTCTCCGTTCGTGCCGTCTACCATTCCTATAACACCTGCAGAGTTACCATAATCCCGGTCAGCCCGAACACCCATAACTCCATAGTGATAGCTTCTGGCCCAGTTTGTATAACCCATTACCCCGGCAAATGCACCTGATAAAGTATTGGCAGTACCATTGACTGTTCCGTATTCTCCACCGAAAACACCCCTGGTTCCCGGAGTATCGGAGTTCGAACGGCCCCATATTGCGGTACCACCGGCGATGGGTGCCTCTACATGCAGCATATAGATAGGTTTATCGAGTCCTATCCCTACGTTTCCGCCATTAAAATAGATATTTCCTGTACTCTCTGTCCACAGACCTGATCCGCTTCCGGAGGGAACGACCCAGGTTCCGTCACCACGCAGGAATGTTGATGCCGTAGCTCCTCCGGGAAGTTTAGCAACAGTAACTGCGTTGTCGGCCAGTTTATCTGTACTTACTGCACTATTCTGGATTTTTACAGTGCTGACTGACAGATTTGCCAGCTTATCGTTCGTGACAGCACTATTGGCCAGATCAGCCTCTGCTATTGCACCATCAGCAATTTTTTGTGAAGTGACAGCCTGGTCGGCCAGATCTGCACTTCCAATAGTGCCATCAAGAATTTTTCCTGAAGTCACTTTCTCGTCACCTATCAATGGATTCGGATATGTACCTGTCAGATCGCCACCCGCGGAACCGGTGGGATTGCTTCCTCCATCCCCCATTTCATCCGCTGCCGGACGAAGGTAAGGTCACTGTATTACCGCCGCTGATTGAAAGGTTGTTATCCGTTATGCTTAGCGTCTGACTGTCGGTGTTGTCCATGTAAGACGAAAGGTCCACTGTGGCTTCCGATTCCGAGAGCTTCAGGGTATTACCCTCGACAGACAGATCCTGCAGCTCATTGGCTGCATTGCTGTCGTTATCCTCATTTTCGTCCGTAGCCGGCGTCCATGTGGTACCGCTCCATTTTAACACCTGTCCGGTTGTGGCCGACTGCTGTGCCACTTTCAATGGCAGAGCGGTGGTACCCTGTCCTGTCAGCGTGGGATCAGTATGCACAACATCGGCTCCCCAGTTGTCGCCCGATCCCGCTTCCCCCACCAGGTCGGTGAACTGCGCTGTCACGATGGAAGCATCGTTCAGGATAATGGTCAGGATTTTGGTGTTGGTGCCGGCAACCGAGGCAGAAGAGACACCTTTGGGATCGGTTTCCGTGAGGGTCCCCGACAGGCTTTCTGCCGATTGCGAATGCAACGCATAAGGCACGGCCAGCAGTTGGGAAGTGCCCAGGTGGGTGAAGGTGTTCCCGTTGTTGGGATCCATCTCCACCTTCAGGTAATGGGAGTGGCCACCCCAGGATATCGTACCAAAGGAACCGGCCAGCGTGGACCCCATACCCACCTTCAGGTTGACCAGTCCGAATCCGTTGGTGGCAACCGAATGGGTTTCTGTATAGACAGGGACTCCCGACGGACTGTCCGGCAGGATGCTCAATCTGAATTTCACGGTCTTCCCGGCAATGATTTCGCCGGAGCTGTTGCGTACCACCGCCTGGTAGCTGAACCCGGTAGGTACCTGGGCCATCAGGAGAGTGGCCATCAGGAAAAGGACGGAAGTCAGGACAAATTGTTTCATAGGATTACTTTTTAATGATTTTATATACCTTTATGTGTTCCAGCCGGGAGTTAAACACCTGCAACAGATAGGTACCTGAAGCGTAGCTCTTCATGTCTGCCGTTTCAGGTAAGGTTTGCATCTCTTTTATCAATATCCTGCGCCCTGTGATATCGGAAAGCGAGTAATAGAAAATCTCATTCCCCCCGGGGGTGATCTCAATGGTGAGAAAATCCCCGGCGGGATTGGGATATACCTTCACTTTCGGTCCGGGAAGAGTCAGGTACTGCAGGTCAGTCACCACCAGGTTCGTCTGGTGCATGCCCTGCGTCAGAATATTGTTTGAACCGGTAAAAGTCTCAATCACCGGTTCACCAAGAGTCCAGTCCACCGTGTGACTACCTGCAGTTGCTGTATTTCCGGAGCTGGCAACTACCTGTTGGGCCGTTACCGCAAGTCCTGGCAAAATCAGTGAAAAAAGAAAAAGAAGAGTTTTCATCGTATTGTGTTTTAAGAAACTGAATAAGGTTAAACCTCAGTGAAATTTATTTGATAAAAGTTACGAATATTTTATTTATGTTGGATAATTTTTATTGACTTTTGTGCGAAAGTTTGTTCCCTGTTTTTAACCGGAACAAAGGGGAATTTTAATCTATTTGTACCGCTCAAATTATGTACTGCCAGGGATTGTTTTGCGACCACCTTACGCCCTGCTGACGTGAGTTTGGATGATATCGGGATGTGTCTGGGGCATAGTAACAGTCTGGTAACCCGCCATTATATCGGAGCCATGGATAATGACCGGATAAAGAAAATTTATTCCTGTATTAAATGATGATACTATGTTCTGTATTTCTGCGCCAGCTTTTGCGCCAGGAAATATGAAAAGAAATGAAAAACGATGAAAAACCGGACAGTTATCAGGGACAGCGTCTTCCAACGTATTACGTTTTCATTAAATCCGGTAATTTGGTGGGTTTTAAAAATATTATATTGTAAGTGATTGAATATTTGATGCATAGATTTTGGTGGACAAAAAAAATAAATTTGGGAAACGATAATTTTTATTACATTTGCACGCAATTCGGCTTGTAGCTCAGTTGGTAGAGCAGCTGACTCTTAATCAGCGGGTCCAGGGTTCGAATCCCTGCAAGCCGACTTAAAAAATGTTTGAAAATTTAAAAGTCTGCAAATCAACAAATTGCAGACTTTATTATTAGTCAGGTTTCTTTGATAATGTAAAGTTCAAATTCACATTTTATAATATCAGGAATTTTTTTGATGTTGTGATTCAATCAATGGCTTTAATCCATACACTCTTTAAAAGATGATCGATAAAAAGCATTTTTTCTTAGAAGTTCCCGATGAGTTCCAAAATCAGAGATGGTTTTATTTTCAATGATATAAATCCGGTTTGCCTGTCGGGCTAATTGCGGCCGATGGGTAACGTATAAAACAGCCATTTTACTTTTTATCTGCTTTATAAGATCGAATACAAATTGTTCTGATCGTCTTCCCATTGAAGCGGTGGCTTCATCCAGCAGCAACACTTGTGGATTGCTGTATAATGCTCTTGCCAGGGCAATTAATTGCTGTTGTCCTCCGGAAATATTTGAACTTCCTTCCCGAATAATGGTATTGTAGCTTTTTGAAGATTCAGAAAAGAATGAGTGAAACCCGTATTTTTGACAAAACCTGATCACTTTTGTCGGATTAGGATACTCCTCCAGACAAATATTTTCCCAAATTGTACCATTGAAAAGCTTTATCTTTTGTTCAACAGATGCAATTATCTTTCTCCAGTCATGATTTGAGATTTTGTCCCAGTTATTGTCATTTACGGTGACATTTCCGGTTTCAAAAGGATAAAACCGTTGGAGGATTGAAATAATGGTACTTTTTCCGCAACCGATTTCACCGAAAAGAGCAACAGTCTCTCCTTTTTTTAACTCTAAATTTATATTTTTTAATAGTAACCCATTCCCTGAAAAACGAAAATTCAAATTCTGGATTTTCAGATTTCGGATCTCTAATTTGTTCTTTTGATTGTGCTTTATTTGTGTATATCCTTCTCCCTTTGCTATTGTAAACTCATACATTCTGTCAAAGGCAACATGAGCCTCCTGAAAATGGATATTTGCCGATGTTATACTTTCAATGGATCCACCCAGACTGCCGGTCAGAGTGAGTATTGCCATCATCTGACCGATGGTTAATTGTTCCATAAGAACCAGATGAGAGGACCATCCAATCACCATGATTATCATAAAAATTCCGGCCAAAGAGTTCCAGGCATTCATCCGTGCACCAAGCGATCCCAGACATAAAACCTTATTCATAAAGATGGTATATACAGCCATTGTGTGCCGGACAAAAAGTGATTCACAGACAAATGTCCTGATTGCTTTAATCCCGGTGATTGTATCTAAGAGCCTACTTTCTGTGGCTGAATAGGACTGCATTACATTGCGTTGGCCGGCAACAATTCCAGGATGATATCGCCAGACAAGAAAACCAAAAACCGGAATAAACATAAGGCACAGAAAGCCAGTGGATGCAGATATGAAAAATATATACCCGGCAGATCCAAAGACTACCAGCAGGTCGATAATCAGTTGACTGCTCAGATTTACTACTACCCGTTGAATCCTGCGTACATCATTCATCCGGGCAATAATATCACCCGTTGACGTACTGTCAAAAAATGACTGCGGCAGAAAAATGAGTTTTCCAAAGAAGCCGTGTATCAGTCTCAAGTTCATCTTTTTTGACTGTCGAATCAGAAAGATTTCACGAATGTAATTAAGAAGGATACGGATCAGAAGTACCAGAAAAAAAATGATCAATCCTATGATCAGCTCATATCTGTTTTTATCGGGTAGAATTTTATCAATAAGTTGTTGGGAGAATAGCGCCAAAGCCATACCAAATATGGAGATGAGCACTCCAAGAAATGCTGCAATCCCAAGAATTGGGTAGTCATCTCTGATTTGCTGAAGAATCCAGCAGATTTTATCTTTTATATGTTGCTTTTTTAAACTAAATTTCTCTCCTGGTTCAAGTTTAAGTAAAGCGTTGCTTTTCCAGACAGATAAGAGCATCTCTTCAGAATAGTTCGTGATGCCAGAGGCCGGATCACCAATAATAAATGTATTATCCAGGAACCCATAGGATACAACAAAATGTTCCAGGAAACCATCTTTAACAATGGGCAATATTACCGGAACAGTTATTTCTTTTAAATTTTTTAGCTCTGCCTGGTATCCGGCAACCTTGAGGCCATACTGTTTGGCTGCCTGATATAAACCCAGCAGAGTAGTGCCATTAAGGGTCGTACCACAAATCTCCCGAAGTTTATCCTGATTGGTGTCACCACCAAAATATTTGATTACTGAAGCCAGGCAGGCAGGTCCGCAAAGAAATTCACCATGTTGTTTTACGAACGATTTTTGAATTTTTTTTTTGTTGATTCTAAAGGACTTCATACGTTGGATTGTGATTAGCTTTAATTATTTACTGCAGTTTACTTTTTCCAGATCGATAACACTATTTTTATTTTCATGATCAATTTTCATGAAATAGTTGTTGGTTATTTGATATTCAGTCAATTTCAAACCTGAAACTGTTTCCGGAGTGATCTGCTTTAAGAGTAAAGGCGTTCTGTCAAAGGTTTTCGTTGTCTGAATAATGACCATATTTTGCTTACCAATAACAGATTCACTACTAAATTTCATGAATTGCTCATTCGGGCAGCTTGAGATATAAGTCGCAATATAGAAACCGATTAAGAAGAATATTTGGGCCATTGGGGGTTATTCTTTTATTGTTCGTTTTTTTTATCCTGATCAATTTTTCAAAGGTCAAATAGTGGGTTCCCTGATCCCGCTGATAATAGCTTCTGGTTTTGTTTCACCGGAGAATTTCTTTTTTAGTCTCCGGTCCTTATCATAAATAAGTATGGTAGGAACGGCTAAACGTCCGAATATGGCATCGACCTGGTTCCATGTATCCTGTAGGATTTCCAGGTTTTTGATTTCAAACAGATGGTTTTCGAAACAAAATTTCTCAACTCGTTGCAGTGAGTCATCATAGGTAATAAAAACCAATTGAGCGTTTGTAAATGAATCTGCATGTAATCCAATCTCCATTCCCTCTTGAAGACAAAAATGACAATCAGGATGAAAGTAGATGATTACCAAGGGTAAATCCCGATTGAAATCATACAAACACACGGTATCGCCATATAGTGTCAGAAAATGTGCATTGGGTAAAATGCGAGTTCTGTTATCGATGGCTTTTTTTTCAGTGTAATCTGTAGTTATCATAAAAATTAAGATTGACAGAATAGATATTAACAGGAGAATAATCAAAAATTTAATTTGTGAACGCATATTAACTGATATTAATGGTAATAAACAGTACAAAGACAATCCAGATCAGTAATCCCGAACCATATGAAGCTGCAACTACTTTAAAAGATTTTGCGAAGGAAAAATGGTGTTGAAGGCCGGACAAGTTTACAACTCTAGCTAATAAGAAAGCCAGGATGAAAAAATAACCCAATTCAAAAATATTGAGCAGGTTTAACGGATAGAGGAAGAGAGGATCGGGATCTTTTTCTGCTAAAAAATTCATGATAGAGAGCGGTTGAAATTGCAGGTCTTCCAGGGTGTTTATCTCTTTATAGAATATTAATAAAACAAGTTTTGTTATTGCAGATAGTATAAAAATGAAATCTGCTTGCATGGCAATTTTAAACAGTTTTTCAAACCTTGTTTTCAGATCAATAAAAAATACGCCCATATAAAGAAACAGACTTGTATAGAATACCCGAAAAAAAATGATTACCGGGATGAGCAGGTATCCAAGCCACTTTCTTTGCATAGAAATTTCAAAGATTTCGTAAATTCTATATTGGTCCAGTTGCTCCCCTAAGGTTTGAAAAAACAGACTTTCATCAATAAACAGATAATCTATTGAAAATGTTGTGAGTAAATGGGAAAGTGTCAACAATAAATAGGCAAATTTTGTTTTCATTGTTTTGCTTTTGATGGTTAATCTGATTTTTTTTAATTATTGGTTATTATCTGATGGAACACACCTGAATTGTAATTTTGCTTGTTTATGGTAAGATTTGAAATAGTTGTTTTTTTTCTTGTTTTACATTGATGTCTATTATTTGCTATTGTCTTATTAGTAAACCTATCTTGTTGCTATATAGAGGAATATGTTTGCGTATTACGAGAAAATTCGCAATATCATCACAATGAAACTTGTTTAAAATGATCCAATTTAATTTCAAAATTGAATCATTTTAAACAAAAAAATTTTAGCAATTTATTTTTACAGACACAAGTTTATAAAGTTAAAACTCCTCTGTCATCTTAGTATTTGAAATGGACTTCAATATAATCGTAAGCCACAAAATCCTTTTTGAGGTTTATTTTTTTAAGTATAAATCTTTAAACCATTTTATGTGACCATATCCAATAACTAACTTCCAAAGTTCTTTTTTAGTTATTTTCTTTTTACGTAATAATTTGTATCCATCTATGAATGGCCTGTATATAATTGCGTAAAATAGAAGAAAAATTACAAAGAGTTTGCTCTGGTCAAGCTTGATGAAAAGATAGAATATGGAGACAGGCAAGATGATTGCAAAAAAATAATAAGAAAATAGTGATTTCATAGAATTAAATTTAATCTGGATTGCTTTATAGGTTTAAGCAATCCAGATAGGTTAAACAACAAATTTATAAGTTTTTAATTGCACATGCTCCGGCAATGGCAATAATTGTAGCTGGAATGAATGCTGTTTGAATCATTGCCCAGGTTGAAATCCATCCATTTTTTCTATATGCATGTTCGATGCATTCTCTGGTATCATGGCCTTTCCCTCCACCTTGTATCTCCTCCATTTTTTCAAAACTAAGTTCTTTCATGATTTTTTGTGTTTATGGTTAACAATTGGCTTGCCCTGTTTTTACAAATGCCAAAATGCAAAAACTTTCCCCGGGTAGTCGTTTTTTATGGGCAGAAAGAAAAACGAATGGTGCATATTTTGCACAGATTCCTTCTCCGGGTGGGGAATAATTGCATACGAAATCCCGGGAAGGATTACTGAATAAATCTGTTCTTATCTGAAAGATAGATGTTTTTCATCTAATTAAATTTTCAGTTTATATACATCTTCTCCACAAATACTTTTGCCGGTTTCATCTCGTTTTCCCGGCCCGATGGAACTCGCATACATTTAATTTGCCTCACTCCATCGTTTATTTTACTGGTGTTCGACAGAATACGCAAGCGTATTTCGTATAATTTGTGGCAAAATCCTGCCATGCTCGTTTCATTAAGATTGTAAGTTCTCTATGGTATGAGATGGAACTCGCATAAATTCTAATCGTAGTTTTTTGTGCCATAAATCGTTTTGCTCATTTCATTTTTCGGAATGAACAAATTAACTAAGCAAAAAATGCAACGAATAAGATAAGAAGTCCCGTTAAAATCAAGGCTATTAAATTAAATGCTTTTAAATTAAGGTTTCCTTTTTTAGAGTAAGGCACAATAAAAAAATAAAATATCAGGATTGTGACAATAACCCAAAAGTAGTAAATCAATATTTTTAGTACACTTGAAGATGGGTCGTAAATCAAAATATAAATAATTCCGGCAATAGCAGAGATTAAAGCAATTATGCCGATAATAATATTCGATATTTTCCTGTGATTATTTCCCATTGATATTGATTTATGAAAGGATCTGAACAGAATTTTTTTGAAGATTCTTTAAAAACAAGATTGCTTTGCTTTCATTTTAGCATATTACCGAACTGATTGCGGAACTGGCAACCAGCGTTATGCTGACAGCAAGAAATCCAGCGCCTGCCGTACTGGCACCAACTGCGAGTGCTATACCTCCGGCCCAGGATCCCCAAATGGTTCCAATTCCGCCAGCGGTCATATTGCATATGAATTCTCTGGCTCGTAAGCCTCCACCTTGTATCTCCTCCATTTTTTCAAAACTAAGTTCTTTCATGATTTTTTGTGTTTATGGTTAACAATTGGCTTGCCCTGTTTTTACAAATGCCAAAATGCAAAAACTTTCCCCCGGGATTGGTTCTGTTTGGGCTGATTAGAACCACCAGGGTGAATGCCAGGTCTATGCCTCTCCGGTTGGGGGAAATAGAAAGTTGAAGCCCCGGGGAGGCTTATAAAATAAATCTGTTTTTATCTGAAAGATAGATGTTTTTCATTGTTGTTCAGAGGGTTTTCTGTGATACAATAAAAATCATGAGCAAGATATATCAAATTTAATAAATATCAAAAAAAAATCAGGATTTTTTCTTATTATTTAAGTGTTTGAAAATGAGATTCTAATTAATGACTTTTTTCTTTTTTGCCAGGGATTAACTTGTATCAGGAATCTTTTTACCCGATTTACAAGATGGATTATATCCCATGCCGATTATTTTTATTTGTCCATTAGCATATGCTAATGCTGAAATGTAATTCTCCAGAATCAATCGTAGATAGCTCTCAATCTTTCCACATATACCTCGAAATCTTCTTCTCCAAACAAAACAAACCGGATATGACGGATGTATTTCAGTTCAGGTAGCAATTCCAGAATGGTTTGCAGGGCAATATCGGTTGCTGCAGCGAAAGGGTAGCCAAAAGCTCCTGTGGAAATGGCAGGAAAAGCTAATGATTTGATCTGGTGCTCTTCGGCTAACAGAAGTGAATTTTGATAGCAATTGGCAAGCAACAGGTTCTCCGGTTTATCGTTTCCATATACCGGACCCAGGCAATGAATAACGTAACGGTTGGGAAGATTATGTGCTGTTGTGATTACAGCCTGACCAGGTTCAATGGGTGCCAGTGGACGGCACTCTTCAGCAAGCCCGGTACCGGCAGCACGATGTATCGCCCCGGCTACTCCCCCGCCAGGCATCAGTCGGGAATTTGCGGCATTCACAATGGCGGTAAGGTTAAAATTACCTGTTCGAAGCCATTCATTCGTAAATTAAGTTATATTTATAAACTAAAATTCAACTTAAGAGGAATGGATACCAGAGTAAGAGTCGCCATTATTGATGATGAAGTACATGCGATCGATTCGTTTGTATTCGATTTAGAAGAGAACCATTCGGATGATGTTGAAATTGTCTTTTCATCGATCAACCCGGTGGATGGATTGAAAAAACTTCGGGCAGAAAAACCTGATTTGCTTTTTCTGGATATCAATATGCCGGGATTATCCGGGCTCGACCTGGTTCAACTCATCGAGGATCTGCCCGTCAGGGTAGTCTTTACAACGGCTCATTTAGAATTTGCCATGAAAGCTGTGGAGACCATAGCTTGCGGATATTTGCTTAAACCCATTCACCCCGATGATCTGAAGCGGATCATAGATAAAGTTGTGGCAGAAATACAGTCAAAAGGATTGAAATCAGCCTCCGGAAAGATACCTGTTCCCGATATCGATGGTATTGAACTGATACCCTGGGAAGACATTATCTATTGTAAATCAGATAGTAACTATTGTGAGATCAACCTGATTGGTGATCGAAAAATGGTGGCCAGCAAAACCCTTAAATATTTCGAGATGAACCTTCCCGCGGATCAGTTCTACCGGGTGCATAAATCGTATCTGGTCAATTTTCAACATATCAAAAAATATCTGAAACGCGAAGGAGGGGAACTGTTTATGTCAAATGGGCAGGTCATACCTGTTTCCCGTACCTGCCGCGATGAAGTTCTTCGTCGCATCCAATAAACCAATATTTTAACTCCTCCGGGATTTCCCCGCTTGCTTAAACTCATTCAACCCTGCATTTAATCATTCGTTTCGGTAGTTTGGCTCAATCGCGTTTTGATTGTATCGTTGGTTGGTTTAATTTTACCAAATAAAAGACAATAGTGTATAAATACCGTAATAGCCGAATAATGAAATATAGTAATAAATTAAAATCAGTTGGTATGAAAGAGCTTACATTTCTCCGGTTAGTAATTCCAAACATCATATTTATAAAATGACATATTCAATGTTAAATATCAGAAGGTTTTAAATCATTAACAATTATGTCAATGAAGAGCGTTTTTATTACAATAATACTGATCGCATCTCTGTTTTCTGCTCAGGCTCAAAAAATCAGCGGCAAAGTGGCCAATCATGATAAAGGCGATATGGATGTGGTGCTCACCATGTTTGGTTTCGAAAAGCTGGTGAAAATAGGCACTATGAGTGCTGACGGAACCCTGGAAATCGATCTCTCTGATGATCCCTCCGGCACACTTTCAAGTGAAGAGCGTGAATTTTACATCGACAAGCTGGCTTATGGTTTCCAGTATGTGTGTGGCAATCCGGATGATTTTCCGGAGGGCGAACCCAAAATTGCCCGCGATGCCGGGTTTATTGCCCTTTGGGCTAACGATACCTGGGCCGGGACACTCTTTCCGGTAACAGACGAAAAACTCCGGTTGTGGATGGAAGACGATGGCTACAACGATGCTGTGGAAGGTTCATTCTATAAAGTTCTGTTGGTTACCGAAGATCTGGAACTCAAGAAACAATGCCTTAATTGGAACTATTACGCTGAAAAAGATGTGGAAGTGAACCTGGAATACGACATTCGGCTGAAAAAGGGATTGAACCTGGTGGAATACCAGATACAATCTGTATTTAAAACCGATCCCGACGTGCGGGCTGCATTCCCGGTAAAAATAAAAATGACCAATCCAGTTGAAATTCAATCGATTACGTGGATGGCAAATTATTTTTATTAACCTGAATTATAAATCTTAATTTTTTATTTATGAAAACATTGAAAAACACGATGAGTAAAATCGTCAAACGGATTTCTGCCTTTATTTTATTCCTTCTGCTGGCGGCTGTTTATACTGGCTGCAGCAAAGATGAGATCTCCGGAGAGATAACCGGAAGTTATTTTATGAAAGCCAAGATTGACGGACAATGGGTTGAGTTCTTCTCTCCGGACATCCTGGGCGGAAATATTGGTCCTACAACATTTAATTATGGATTTGGGGCCTGGGGGAGTAGTTCGGGAAAGATCATAACAGTGGTTTTAGAAGATAAAGATCCGGTGGTTGAAAAATCGTATGCAGGCATTCAAATGCAAGAAACCTATACGTTGGGAGTAACCATCAGTTATACCATCAGTGAGGGAGATACACCAGCCAGTTATGTCACCAATTACAACGATGCCGACTCCAGGCTGACCATAACCCTTCTCACTGAAAAAGAGGCGAAAGGAACCTTTTCAGGAACCCTTATCAATCCGGTTACCGAAGCCGAAGTGAAATTAACCGAAGGTTCATTTCATGTGAGAATGGCTGAGGTCTATTGATCATGCAATTAGGGAGAAACGCGTGCATGATCATTTTTTAAAATAAACGATGTCAGTTAAATTCATTCGGGACTCATCTGTTGTGTTTAAGACAGTCCATTAAAAAACAGAGAAATACATTCAGAATATTTAAAAAGGTAGTTATGAGAAATAGTACATTCAGAATTATTTTAATCGTTTTCGGGTTTGTGATCGGAATCCTGGCCTCCGGCGCACAGGAAGCCATTCCTGCTGGCGGAGGTACTGCAAACGGACAGGGAGGTTCGGTGAGCTTTACGGTGGGACA